>CAZBAY010000134.1:0-8408 GCA_964489945.1 uncultured Planctomycetia bacterium | reverse complement strand
TCTTTGTTTTTGAGACCGGCCCCCCGGGAACGGGCCCTTGTGCCGGGCCCTGACCCGGCCCGAACCCCGGAGCGCCGGGCGTCGTGGATCCCAAAAGCTTGATCACTTCCTCGCGGACCTTTTCGAGGTCAAGGCCCATGTTCATGAAAACTTGGCTGGCGACCCCTTCGCCTTCTCGGATCAACCCCAGCAGCAAATGTTCGGTGCCGATATAATTGTGGCCCAGAGTCCTGGCCTCCTCCATCGCCAACTCCATCACTTTCTTGGCTTTGGGAGTAAAAGGGAGGTCTCCGGAGACGACGGTGGCCGGGCCGACCTGGACAAGCTTTTCGACTTCAATGCGGATATTGTTGAGGTTCATTCCGAGGCTCTGCAGGACCGCCGCGGCGACACCCTCCCCTTCGCGGAGAAGGCCCAGGAGGACGTGCTCCGTCCCGATATAATCGTGGTTGAAGCGTTTGGCCTCCTGTTTGGCGAGGAGGATCACTTTTCTGGCGCGCTCGGTGAATTTATTGAACATAAATTATCCCTCTATTCAATTATAGCATTTTTACGTAAAAATTATACGAAATTATGGGCTTTTTAACTACCGGCCTTCCAAACGGCGGCGGATGAGGTTGGCGCGCTTCACGTCGCGCTGGGCGGAGCTGAGCATCTTGCCCTCGATCTTCTGGAGGTGGGCGGGTTGGGTCAATATGAAGAGTTCGTTCACGGCCCGGCGGTCGATATCGGTGATAAGCCCCATGTCGACGCCCAGGCGCACCATCGAAAGCAGCCCCATCATCTCCTTCGTGTTGATGATATGGGCGCTCCGGAGCGTGCCATTGGCGCGCCAGATCTTGTCCTGAAGCACTTCCCGGTTCTGTTTCATCAGAGTTTTGCGCGCGTTCTCCTCGTGCCCAATCACCTGGCGGATAATGCGCTCGAGGTTGTCAATAATGTCCTCCTCGGAGGAGCCCAGCGTGACCTGATTCGAGATCTGGAAAAAATTGCCCTCAGCTTCCGTGCCCTCGCCGTAGAGCCCGCGGGCCGTCATGCCCAGCTTCGTGATGGCCTGCAGGACCTTCGAGATCTGCTTCGTCATGACAAGGGATGGCAGGTGGAGCATCACCGAGGCCCTCAGCCCAGTCCCGGTATTGGTGGGGCACGCCGTGCGGTAGCCCCATTCGACGCTGTAGGCGAATTTCACTTTTTTATGCAGCGAATCGTCGAGGCGGTTGGAGATCCTCCAGCATTCCTGGAGGTTGAACCCCGATTGCATGACCTGAAGACGGAGGTGGTCCTCCTCGTTCACCATGACGCTGGCGATCTCTTTCTCGCCGACGCACACGGATTTGAACTCGGGCCGTACGATGTGCTCCCGGCTGATCAGATGCCGTTCCAGGAGAAATTGTTTATCCACGTCGTCAATGTCCGACATACGGACGTGCAGAGCGTTGGACATGATGTCGGTGCCGAGTACCGCGTGGTCCAGCGCGTCCATGACCTCTTTTTCCTGTTTCTTCGTGGCCCAATGGGAAAAAGGGTGTCTCTCGAGATTCCGCGCGAGCCGGACGCGGGAGCTCATGACAATGTCGGAGTTGGGTCCCGTGCCCCTCAACCACTCGCACGTTTGTTTTAAAAGATGGTCGACTTTGGTCATTATGCCTTGTGGTGTTCTTTCATTTTTTTCTCAAGGAATTTGATCTTATCGCGGAGCGCCGCCGCTTCCTCGAATTCCTCTTTTTTCACCGCCTTCAGAAGGTCCTGTTTGGCCGCTTCCATGTCAGCCTGGAGCGAAGACTCGACTTTTTGTTCCTTCAAATGGCCGGGGTCGGGGGTTTTGCCGAGATGCTGCTGGGAGCCGTGAATGCGCTTGAGAAGCGGGGCCAGGCTCAGTTTGAAAACCACGTAGCACTCGCTGCAGCCGAGACGCCCGACTTTTTTGAAATCCTCGTAGGTGAGGCCGCAGTGCGGGCATTTGTTCTTGGAGGGCGGGCCCGTGGCGGGCTGGGTCTCTTTGACATCGGACAGCGCGGATAGAAGGTCCGCGATGCCGAAGTGCTGCTCCACATCGGAGCCCTTTTCCTTGGCGCAGCCCTCGCAGAGATTGAGCTTCGTGATCTGCTCGTTGATGATCTCCGTCAGATGGACCGTCGCCTTATTTTTACCGCATTCATCGCACAGCATCGACATATTTAAATTTTATACCGGATCCCCTCTTTCGAGGTGAGTTTCTTGAACTCCTTTTCGAGCTGGACCGTCGTCCTGCCCGGCTTTCCGGTGCCGATGGGGCGGTTGTCGATCTTGATCACCGGCAGGATCTCGGCGGCCGTTCCGGTGAGAAAAACCTCGTCGGCGGTGTAGAGGTCATGACGCGTGAACACTTCCTCGCGCACGGAGAATCCGGCCTCGCGGCCGAGCCGCATGACGACCGCGCGCGTGATCCCCTTGAGGATCCCGACATAAGGCGGCGGCGTGATGATCGAACGCTCCTTAACATAAAAGATATTCTCACCGGTGCATTCAGTCACGTAACCCTGCGCGTTGAGGAGCACCGCCTCAAGCACGCCAGCGTTGATCGCCTCGATCTTGGCGAGAATATTGTTCAAATAGTTGAGGGACTTGATCTGCGGGTTGAGCGCCTCGGGGTGATTGCGGATCGTAGGCACCGTCGCGATCTCAAGGCCTTTCTTCGTAAAATCCTCGGGATAAAGCGCGATCTTGTCCGCGATGATGAAGATCGTCGCCTTCTTGCATTTCCTGGGATCCAGGCCCAGGTCCCCCACGCCGCGCGTCACGACGACGCGGATGTAGGCGTCCTTCAGCCGGTTCGCCTGCAGCGTCTGGATGATGGCTTTGACGAGGGCCTCTTTGGATAAAGGAATAGTGAGCATCAGCGTTTTCGCGGATTCGAAAAGGCGGTCGAGATGCTCATTGAGTTTAAAGACCAAGCCGTTGTAGGAGCGTATCCCCTCGAACACGCCGTCGCCGTATAAAAGCCCGTGGTCGAACACGCTGACGACCGCGTTCTTTTCATCCACGAGTTTTCCGTCGAGATAAATTTTAAGGCTCATTTTAAATTTCCTTTAGTTTCGCCAATCACCCGTCAGGATGTCCCAGACGCGATCGGCCATTTTCGCGATCCGCTCATCATGCGTCACGATGAGCACGGTTTTGTCGCGCTTCGCGAAAAGCCCTTTCAAAAGATCCGCGATCTCCTGCCCCATGCGGGCGTCGAGATTTCCCGTCGGCTCGTCGCAGAAGAGGATCTTCGGGTCGTTCATGAGCGCCCGCGCGATCGCGACCCGCTGCTGCTCCCCGCCCGAAAGCTCGGCCGGAAAATGCTTCAGCCGGTCCCCCAACCCCACGCGCCCCAAAAGCTCAGCCGCCCGCTCCCGCGCCTGCTGGGTCTTCCCATGGCCCTTGCCGACCAGCGCCGGCAGCATGACGTTCTCATGCGCCGTGAATTCCGACAGCAAATGATAAAATTGAAAAACAAAACCGACGCTCTTATTGCGAAACGCCGCTTTCGCGCCTTCGCTCATCTTGCTGAGCGGCAGGCCCTCAAGCCTCACCTCGCCCGCGCTCGGCTTGTCAAGACCCGATAGAAGATTGAGCAGTGTCGTCTTGCCAGAGCCGGAAGGGCCCAGGATCGCGATCCCCTCGCCGCGCCTCGCGGCGAACGTGACGTTCTTCAGGACCTCAAGCGTCCGGTCGCCGTCCCAGTATACCTTGCTGAGGTTCAAGGCTTCAATACTTGTTTCGTCTGAACTACTCATACCGCAGCGCTTTCACCGGATCGAAGCGTCCCGCCATGATCGCGGGGTAAAGCGCGGAGAAAAAACTTAAGCCCACCGCGACGGCGAAAACGACCGCCGTATCCTGCAGGTCCATTTTCACCGGCAGGCGGTCGAGATAATAGATCTCCTTGGGAAGCTCGACCAGCTTGGTGTTCTTGAGCAGATAACAAAGTCCCGTGCCGATAGCCCAGCCGAAAGCGGCTCCCAGAAAACCGATCACCAGGCCGTTCAAAGCGAAAATTTTCACGAGTCCCCAGGGTGTCGCTCCCAACACCTTCAGCACGCCGATATCCTTTGTCTTGTCCATCACCATGATCGTGAGGCTTCCCGCGATGTTGAGGCACGCCACCAGGATAATGAGCGCGAGGATCAGGAACATCACGAGCTTTTCAAGCTTCAATGCCCCGAAAAGCGTTTTGTTCATGTCCATCCATGTCCGGACGGTGTAGGGAGGCCCGAACGTCTCCTGGATCTCGCGCTTGGCGCGCGCGGCCAGGCCCGCCTCACGGAGCGCGACGGATATGCCGGCGGCCGAGGCCTTTAGGTCAAACAGCGTTTGCGCGCTTTTGATATTCAAAAAGACCAGGTTCGCGTCGTATTCGTAAAATCCGGAGGTGAACAACCCCTCCACCTTGAAGGCCGCGGGCTTTTTCGCGTTTTGCGTCAGGAGCTGGACCTCTGAGCCTATCGCGAGACCGAAACGTTTGGCCAGCTCGGAACCCAGCACCACGCCATCCGCTTTTTCCGTAAGCGCGCCTTTTGTCACGTAATCAAAAAACTTTGAAACGGAGCGTTCCCGCTCGACGTCGATACCCCGCACCAGCACGCCGCTCGCCGATTCCCCCTTTTGCAGGAGCGCCTGGCCCTCCACAAACGGAGCCGAGCCGGCGACCAGCGGATTCTCGTCCAGCTTTTCCATCACCGCGACGGGCTCGTCGATCCCTTTATCTTTTTCAATGACCAGATGCGCCCGCATGCCGATGATACGGTCGCGCAGGTCCTCGTCAAAACCGTTCATCACGGCCAGGACCACGATGAGCGCCGCCACGCCGACGCAGATCCCCAGAACGGAGATCGTGCTCATGACGCCCACGAAAGGATGACGCCGCTTCGACCAGATGTAGCGCCTGGCAACGAGCCATTCGTAAGACAATTAAGATTCCTTTTTCATCTGCGGGAATAAAATGACTTCGCGGATCGAGGGCTGGCCGGTGAGGACCATGACGAGCCGGTCAACGCCGATGCCCAGGCCTCCGGCGGGAGGCATGCCGTGCTCGAGCGCGGTGAGAAAATCCTCGTCGAGCGTCTGAAACGTGCTTGCTTTTCCTTTTTCCTTCAATTCGGCGGTGAGCCGCTCCCGCTGCTCGAGCGGGTCATTGAGCTCGGAGTAGCCGTTGGCGATCTCCATCCCGCCGATGTAAAGCTCGAAGCGTTCGCTGATCGCGGGATTCTTCGGGTTCTTTTTCGCCAATGGGCAAAGCTCCGTGAAGTAATCCGTCACAAAGACCGGGTGCTGCCTCTCGGCGCCCGACCGGACGGGCTCGATGAGCTCCGCGACGATGTTGATGATCTGCGTGCGGGACAGGTCCTTGCCTTCGACTTTGACGCCTTTGGCTTTGAGCTTTTCGACCCACGCTTTGGCCTCGTCGTCCGGCGTGATCCCATAGGAATTTTTCATAAGCTCCGCGAAAGACACGCGCTCGAAACGGCTCAAGTCGATAACGCCCCCCTCTTTTCCAAGCGTCAGCGTGCCCAACACTTCCCGCGCGGTCTTTTGGATGAGCTCTTCGGTGAGGTCCATCACATCGTTGACGTCCTGGTAGGCCGTGTAAACCTCAAGCATCGTGAACTCGGGATTGTGCCGGGTCGAGATGCCCTCATTGCGGAAACTTTTATTCACCTCATAGACCTTGTCGAAACCACCCACGAGCAGCTTTTTTAAATAAAGCTCGGGCGCCACGCGGAGGTACAGGTCCGTCCCCAATGCCTCGTGATGCGTTTTGAAAGGTTTTCCCGCCGCACCCCCCGGGATCGGATGCATCATCGGCGTCTCGACCTCGAGATAGTCTTTTTCGTCCAGAATTTTACGGATCGAGCGGATGATAGACGACCGCTTCTTGAAAATGTCCTTCACTTCATCGTTCGAAATAAGGTCAAGATACCTCTGGCGGTAACGTATCTCGACGTCTTTCAGGCCGTGCCATTTTTCCGGCATCGGACGCAGGCTTTTGGACAAAAGCGTGAGCTTGTCGACACGGATCGAGATCTCGCCGGTCTTCGTCTTGAAAAGCTCCCCTTCCACGCCGATGATGTCGCCAATGTCGAGGCGTTCAAAAAGTTTCTGCCCGTCTGGGCCGAGGTGCTCTTCCTTTATAAAGAGCTGGATGCGGCCCGTTTCGTCCTTCAGGTCGGCGAACGTGGTCTTCCCCATGAGGCGCATCGCGGAGAGCCGCCCCGCGGTCCGGACCCTTTTTTTGTCCTCGAAAGCCGACGTCAACGCGGCGACCGTCGTGTCCTTGGCGAATTTTCCCCCGTAAGGGTCCACTCCCAGCGCGCGGATAGCCTCGAGTTTTTTTAGCCGTTCTTTGATCAGTTCGTTTTCATGCATAAGTGTTTGGAAAAATTCATTATATAGAGCGGCAAAAGGCAAGTCAATGCAAGGCGGTTCAAACCCGGGTATAGGGGTTCTGCTTGGATCTTTCCTTCCAGGCAAAACCGCAGAGGCCGAGGGCCAACAACATAAAAACGTCTCCGAAACGGGTGTAAAAGGACTCTCCCTTCCTTAATATAAGGTCATGGCCCTGGTGGCCGGTCACGAAGATCTCTTTTTCGTTGTCATGAACGCGCGCGAGGATGCGCCCCTCAGGAGAGATGAAACAGGAAAATCCCGTATTCGTCGCCCGCACGACATTCACCCGGTTCTCCACGGCGCGGAACACGGAGGCCTGCGCGTGCTGGTAAGGAGCCGTCGTCTTGCCGAACCAAGCGTCATTGGTCATGTTGATGAGGAAATCCGCGCCCGCCCGGCGGAAACCGCGGACCAACCCCGGAAAGATGTCCTCATAGCAGATCATCACCGCGAATTTGGCCCGGATGCTAGGCTCCTGATAGCGGGACTCTGTCGTGAAAATGGTGGGCTCCGTTCCATGGCTGAAACGCCCGATCGCGTAGAAATTCCGGATGAAGCCAAAAACGGGCTCAAACGGGACGTATTCTCCGAACGGCACCAGATGCAGCTTATGGTAGCGCTTTTTCTCCTCCCCGTCGGATCC
Organism: uncultured Planctomycetia bacterium; assembly: GCA_964489945.1. Taxonomy (GTDB): domain Bacteria; phylum Omnitrophota; class Gorgyraeia; order 2-02-FULL-51-18; family 2-02-FULL-51-18; genus CAZBAY01. The sequence continues at coordinate 1,354 of CAZBAY010000134.1, read as the reverse complement.
GAAATGCACGGCGCTGTTGTAGAACCGCAGGCCTGTTTCGATATTGCCGAGCGTCGGGGCGCCGACCAGAACCTCCGTGCGCGACTGGCGGACCATGGTCCTCAGCTGTGAGGAAAAGATCGGCTCGTCCTCGAGATAGCCCGGGAAGGACGTTTCGGGCCAGACGATCAAATCGGATTTTTCGACCGCGCCCATAAAAGTGAGACGGCGGTATTTCTCAAAAATAATGCCTTTGATCCTCGCGTCCCACTTCTGATCCTGCGGGATGTTTCCCTGAACCACGGTGACCCTGAGCTTCGCTTTAGGCTGACCATCTTTGTAAAAAGCGTCACGCGCCCCTAGCGTAAAAAACCCATAAATCACCGGCAAAAGAACGGCCGCCGCGAGAACCGCGATCACTCTGCCGTTCCCCGTTTCCTTGAAAAAAAGAGGCCTCAGCGATCTATACAGCGCGACATTGATGAGAAGAATGACAAAGGAAACGCCATAGGCGCCGACCCCGTCCGCCATCTGGATAAATAGGGTGTTCTTCCATTGACTGTAAGACAAAAGGGCCCAAGGGACTCCGCTGATCACCCATCCTCTCAAGTACTCCGCGACGACCCAAATGGCCGGAATGAAGAAAAGGCTCCGGACCTTATGGCTGGAACGCAGAAAAGAGGAGGCGGCCATCCCGAAGAGCGCGAAGTAAAGCGCCAGGTACGCGACCATGACGAGAAACCCGATCACATTGACGAGCGTGAGCCAGAACCCGAGGAAGGCGAAGAATAAGCAGCCAAAAAGGTAGGAAACTTTAAACGCGTCAGAGGAGGACTTTCCTTCCAAGACGTAGAAATACGGCAGGAACGCGAAAAACGCAAGCACCCATGTCCCACCGACATGGAACGGCAGGACCAGCAGCCCCGCCGCTACTACTATCAGAAAAAATTCACGAAACCGTTTAAACATAAGTTAATTGATGGCGAACGGGTGACGTCTTAGTGGGGCGAGGTGCACGGGTGACGCGAGGGGTGGGGCCTGATGCCCACAAGGGAACACTTGTGGGCATTGGGCTCCCCGACGCGGCAGGACCCGTGCAACGAGCAAGATGCAGGACCCGTTCGCCCAAATATTTAAGCTCCGTGACATTTCTTGTATTTTTTCCCGCTGCCGCAGGGGCAGGGATCGTTACGCCCCACTTTCGGCTCGGCGTGCGTAACGCCCCGTGCAGGTCCGCCGTCAAGCGGCGCCTCGGCAGTCATTTCTTCCTCCCCAGAAGGGTTCACTTCATGCGGAAGCGATTTTTTGAGCGTCGCCGCGGCGTCCGGATGGATGAAATGAAGCGGCACGGCCCGCCGAGCGGGCATTTCCGCCA
>CAZBAY010000133.1:0-1694 GCA_964489945.1 uncultured Planctomycetia bacterium | reverse complement strand
GTGGATGATAAGGCCCGCGTCCACCTCTCCCGCGGCGACGGCGTCGAGGATCTTATCAAAGGGGACCACGACCTCTTTGAAATTAGGCAAAAACATTTTGAGCGCGAGGTAGGCGGTCGTGTGAAGGCCTGGCACCGCGATCTTTTTGCCTTCCAATTCTTTCGGATAGATCGACTCTTTCGCGACGACGATCGGCCCGTAGTTGTCGCCGATCGAAGCCCCACAGGGCATGAGCGCGTATTTATCAGCCACCTCAAAAAAGGCGAACGCCGACACGGCCGTCACCTCAAGCTCCGCCTTCAGCGCGCGCTTGTTCAGACTCTCAATGTCCTCGATGACGTGCGAGAATGTGATGCCGTCGGTTTTGATCTTGTTGTGCGCGATCGCGTAGAACATGAACGCGTCATCCGGATCCGGGCTGTGGCCGACGCGTATTTTCGCTTTGATGAGTGCCACGACTATACCTTGAAAAAATCGCGGATGTTGCGCTGAAAGAACGTTACGAGGATCACGACGCTGATGACGGTACCGTAGGGAATGAAACTGATCCCGATCACGGCCGTGACAAGCTGCATGATCCAGGCGTATTTCCTGGCCCTCAAGAGCCCGATGCCCGTGATCATGTGAGTGAGAACGAAAAAAAGGCAGAAGAGCGCCGCCACGATGAAGAACGTATTGAAAAGAGCGGCGTAGTCCGCGTCGGTGATCGGCTGGTTCGCCGTCCAGCTGATTCGCGTGCTAACGTCGATATAAACTCGTTTTATTTCCGTGGCGAGCTTCTGATAAACCGCGATCGCGTTTCCCAAAAAAAGAAAAAGGAACGAAAAGAGCGCTCCCAAAGCCCACGCCGCCGCCGATGCGAAATTCAGGATCGCCGCGAAGATGACCATTCCCGGTGTCCGGGGCGATTCCGCGATTGTCTCAACCATTAAAAGTCTCCTTTTTCAAATATTCCCGGTTCATCCGGGCGATAAAACCTACGCTGATCTCCTTGGGGCAGACCGCCTCGCATTCATACTGGTTCGTGCAATTCCCGAAGCCTTCCCTGTCCATCTGCGCCACCATCCGCCCCACGCGCCGTTCAGACTCCGCCTGGCCCTGCGGCAGAAGCGACAGGTGCGACACCTTCGCCGCGACAAAAAGCATCGCGGAGGCGTTCTTGCAGGACGCGACGCAGGCGCCGCAACCGATGCACGACGCGGCGTCCATCGCCTTTTCAGCCTGGTCTTTCGGGACCGGGATCGCGTTGGCCTCGGGGGCGTTCCCCGTATTCTCCGAAACGAACCCCCCGGCCTGGAGGATGCGGTCAAACGCGCTGCGGTCCGTCACAAGATCTTTGATGACCGGGAAGGCGCGCGCCCGCCAGGGTTCGATCGTGATCGTTTGCCCATCCTTGAAGTGCCGCATGTGAAGCTGGCAGGCCGCGGTGCCGCGCTCAGGCCCGTGGGCGATCCCGTTGATCATCATGCCGCAGGAGCCGCAGATCCCCTCGCGACAGTCGTGATCAAACGCGATCGGTTGTTCGCCCTTCCCGGTGAGACCCTCGTTCAATACGTCGAGCATTTCCAGAAACGACATGTCGGGGCTCACGTTGGGAGCCTCGTACCGGACCAGCTGGCCTGGCGTGGTACGGGAGGGCTGGCGCCAGACGAACAGGGTGAGGTTCACTTGTAGCTCCGCGTGCTCAACTTCAC
>CAZBAY010000132.1:0-5147 GCA_964489945.1 uncultured Planctomycetia bacterium | reverse complement strand
TCCAGATCTGGATCCTGCCCAACGAAACGGGCCTTCCGCCCGGCTATGAGCAGAAGGCCATCCCTCAAGGCCAGGACAACAAGCTCGCTCTCATCGCTTCCGCCAAGCCCAGTAGCGGCGTGGTCCTGATCCACCAAGATGCCCAGCTCTACACATGCGCCCTCGCAAAGGGCCGGACACTCGAAAGTGAGATCGCCTCCGGCCGAGCCGTTTGGCTCCAAACGGTCAGGGGAGAGGCTAAGATCAACGGTCAAACGATAGGGGAGGGCGACGGCGGAGCCATCGAGGATGAGCCAAGGCTCACCCTCACCGCCGAGCGAGATAGCTTATTTCTGCTGTTTGATCTATCTTAGAGAGGACTGATATGTTGCCTCGACAAAAAAAGTTAGCGGTCTTTATCGTTGCCAATCTGGCTTTTCTGGCGCCTGCTTTTTCAGCCGAACAGGTTTTGTACGACGCAGCAAAGCAGGGCGACACGGTCTCAGATATCGGGTGCGTGCTGAGACAGACAGGGGACGGAAAGACCTTGCTGGAAGTTTCCATCTTAACAAAAGGGCAGGGAGCCAACTTCAGGCGCTGGACGCCGGATAGGCCCTATGTGCTCGCCGGTACCGAAAGGATCACCCCGGTAAAGACCGGCAAGTTTTACGCTTCAAAAGAATCGCTCGCGCGGCCACTCGGCGTAGTCGTGTTCGCCGCCATTGGGACGCAGTATGTCGGACATTCCAGTGTGGCGGTGGATTCGCCCGGCGTGCCGCACGAAGTGGAGGAAATCGAGCACACCGGCGCGGCCGAGGCCATTGACCGCGTGGGCATGGCTGCAGGCCTTGGGCTTCTGGCTTCTCAGGCCAGCGGCCAGATCACGGGCCTTCGCGCGACGTTTGATGTCACGGGTCACGAACAGGCGTTTCAAGAAAAAACGCTTCTCAAGTTTGACGTCGTCAACGCAAATGCCAAGAAGAGCGTCCCCGTCACCGTACCCGTCAGATTCCAATTGGACAATGCGCTTCTGAAAGGCGAAGGGAAATGACCATCAAAAAACGGCTCGGGAGGGGAGGGGCCGGTATTATTCTTTTCCAATTCATCCTTCCATTCTTCCTCGCGGCCCCCTCATCGGCCGGCGATGCGCCAGCCCAGAGCATTATCACAATAAAAAGCGTCCAATTAAAGAGTGACCAGGGGAACTGGCTCACGGTCATAGAACCCGACCGTCAGGTGGACCTATTGAATGAAGAGGCCGGCCTGTCCTTTTTTAATAACGGAAGAGTGCCGCCGGGAAGTTACATTAACTTCAAGATAGTCTACTTCACGGATTCCCAGGATAAAACGACTGAAGTATCCGCGGCGGAAGACTTGCGGGACCCTTTGCTTGTTAAAAATGGCTCTTTCATAGGCGCGTGGTTCAAATTGGACCACCGGCGTTTGCCGCTGACAGATATTCAGGAGGTCTCCATCACGCTGGACGACTCCACGCGCGTGTACCCGGGAAATCAGGTCGTTATAGCTTAATTAGCAGCTTGTACGCGTGCCCACGAGCATACCCGTGGCGGCCATCCGAACGGGGTCCCGTAAACTTGCAATACATTAGGGCGGATGATATACTATGTACGTAAATACGTACATAAGGAGCTAGTGAGATGACGACCTTAACGGCAACTGAAGCCAGGCAGAATTTGTTTGATATTCTCAAGAGATCCGTCAAGGGGCATGTCCCGATCCGGATCACCACCAAATCGGGTGACGCCGTCCTGATCTCCGAAACGGACTACGAAAGTCTCATGGAAACTCTGGAGCTCTTGTCCATGCCCGGCATGGCTAAAAGCATCCGGGTGGCCAAAGAGGACATTAAGGCGGGCCGCACCAAGACCTTGAAAGATATCTTCGGCCGATGACGCACGGGTCTTACGAGATCCGTATCACCCGCCGGGCCGAGAAGGACATCGAAAAGCTTTCACCAAAACTCAAGGACAAGCTTTACGATATTCTAGCGGAAGTCATCACCAAGAACCCGTCCGAGGGCAAGAAACTGATAGGCGATCTGGAAGGAAGCTATTCCTACCGCTTAAGCTACCAAGACCGGATCGTTTACAGCATTAACCCCAAGAAACGCATCGTTTACCTCGAACGCGCCAGAACCCACTATGGCGAATAAACCAAGCAAAATTGTCCTCCGTGGGCATTCTTGCTATAATGCCTCTAGGTAGGGGAGGGGAAATGACCTTCAAAAACTGGCAAAATTTTATCCAAAGCCGCTCAAAGGAGCGGCTTTCGTTTTTGGGGCTTTCTAACCCGTCCCCCTGGGACCTGGTCCGGTAGATGGTCCGGTAAACGGTAAACATCGGGCTTATGAAAGGGAGCCATGAACGCTGCCAACGAAGCTCTTAGAGATGAAATGAAGAATTTCGCTTTTCATTATTTTGACGGTAAAACCGTAATGAAAAGTGATGATTTGACAGTTGTTATTAGGGGACATCTTCTTGTCGAAACATTTCTTGAGCGCTTGTTAGCACAGCGCATGGACTTAAAAGAGTTTGAGGACCATGATTTGACATTCAGCAGAAAAATAAAAATGGCAAACGGTTTGGGCCTACTTGGCGATCTTTATTTGCCAATAAAGAGACTCAACAAAATCCGAAACGACCTTGCGCATAACATCCAAATGAAATTACAGGATGTGGATATAAGCGCTGTTACCGAGCCATTCCAGAAAAAATACGGAGACGGCCCTGAATGGAAAGCGGCCGGGGGGAGACAAAAAACTTCAGTTGGGGGATAGCTATCCACTACATATTAGGAAATCTCGCGTCTCTAGTAGAGGTCTATGCAGCAGCGGATCAGAACCAATAAACCGGATGACGTCCGAAGGGGAGAGTTTAGCGGCTAACGTGTCCCCTCGGGACGGGGTCCGGCATAAAACGTTAATCCACGCGAGATCCGAGATAGGAATATATAAATGAGAGACTTGTTACTACAAATTGAAAGTGGCTTAGACTCAAACCTATATTTATTATCTCTCTATTCGGCATTAACAATTCCTGACATATGTGGAGCAATATCGTCTGATGACGGCATAGCTAAATCCGAAAAATATATTGAATGGTTTGATAAACATGTTGCATCAAAGTATAACGGTTTTTTGAGCGGTATAACTTGTTATTTTTTTCGCTGTTCATTATTGCATCAAGGTAGTTCTCAGCATGAGGAAAGTGCTTATGCAAGGGTCTTCTTTGTCGAACCTTCAGCTACGAATGCTATATTTCATAACAACGTTATTGAGGGAGCTGTAAATATTGACGTGAGAATATTCTGTAAAGATATTGTAACCGGGGCAAAGCAGTGGTTGGATGAAAATGAAGAAACTGGGCTTTATAAGAAGAATTACAACAAATTTATGAGACGCTATCCGAATGGATTACCGCCCTATATTGTTGGCGTTCCAGTTATTGGTTAGGGAGTCTGAATCGGACAACGTCGGGGGGAGAGGTTAGCGGCTAATGTGTCCCCAAAACGCCAATCCGAATGGGGTCCTGCACAAATAGGTAAAAATGAGCGCAGAAAATATAGATGATTTACTTAAACTATCTTCTGCGGATTTGTTAAAGAAAATCCGTAGTGAGTCATCTGGTTCATTTGAAGACGAAAAGCAGGCAAAAAGAGCATTATATGAAAACATATTATCTGTTCTATTACATAGAGAGGCGTCAAAATTAAACGATCGAATGCTCTTTCTAAACGTCATTCTTGTTATATTAACACTTGTTTTAGTTGTCCTAACCTTTGCGCTTTTGCCGGATTCGATTAAAAACGGACTTACAGATTTTATGATGGAAAAGGTTAGTAGCTAAACGCCCCAAAACGCCAATCCGGACGGGGTCGGGTATATAAGGAGCTACCGATGGGTGATACAGATCAAAGGGAAACCAACGAGTCATTAAAAAAAATAAATAAGGAATCGAAGTCGACCGGTTGTCTTACCAAATGGATTCTGGTTGTTTCTGTTTTAACGTTAATCGCAGTTGTTTTGTTTCATTTTTTGCCAAAGAAATAAACCGAACGACGTCCGGAGGGGAGAGGTTAGCGGCTAACGTGCCCCAAAACTGCCGATCCAGACGAGCTTGGTAGATAAAGGAGACTCTATGAAGAATGTAAGAGTGATTTGGCGTATATTTCTAGACTTTTCAATGATGTGCATTATATTACTTCTTCTCATGACAACCTACGGTCGGTTCGAGTCATATGCAATCTCCCTTTTAGGCCTGATTTATTATTCCCTGTATGGAATTTTTCTGCAGTCAGTGTTAGAGCGCGAATTCATGGGATTTCAATTGAGCGCACATATATTCCATATAAAACAAATTCTTTTAGAAAAGAGGGGCCCAAAAGATAAACTCGAAATTCCTGATTTTGAGCATCTTGATAATGTGTCTGGTGACATATTCAAAAATGAATTTATAGGTAATACCGAGGAGGAGCGCCAAGCTTACATGGCGAATTCGTTGCGGCAGATTGCAAAGCGAATTCAAGATGATCAAAAAATATTGGCATCCAGGTCCTTGATTTTTTTGACAGCAATGGCAGCATGTGTAATTAAAATCATCTGGACGCTACTGATATAGAAATCCGAACAAAATTTGAATGGATTAATGGCCAACGTTACACAAACCACCAACCCGCATGGGGTTCGGTTTGATTAGGATGGGTAAGTCATGATTAAAAGACCAAGTTTTATACCTTTGGCGATGATAATATGTGACTTGGTGAAAGATGAACGAGGTTCCAATAAGCAGAGTTTGATTGGACTATTTGACATTGTTCGTTCAAGTAAAGCGCCCTACACACACCCGCAACTTTCTGTGTATGTAGTGATAACGGACGTGCTTGGAACTTATAATTGCTCGCTATGTTTTGCGAAAGAAGCAACTAATGAAAATCTAAAAACATGGCCTGGCCGCATTACGAGTACAGATCCCTTAAGGTCGTTAGAAGTAACTTTTGATATAACAGAGTTGATAATTTCCGAATTTGGAATTTATAGATTCGACTTTTATTGTGGTGACAATCTCATCATATCGAGAAGATTTTCTCTAGAGCAAAGAGAAATCAGGGGACACATAACTTAATTATAATCAGCCTATGGCAAGAATCGC
>CAZBAY010000131.1:0-3779 GCA_964489945.1 uncultured Planctomycetia bacterium | reverse complement strand
CGACAGACGACGCCAAGACCAAGCCCATTATGGAGCTCATGGCCGCCGTCGACGCCTTCATCCCGACCCCGAAGCGTGAAGTCGAAAAACCCTTCCTCATGCCCATCGAAGACGTGTTCTCGATCACAGGCCGCGGAACGGTAGGGACAGGACGTATTGAAAGAGGCATCTGCAAAGTCGGCGATGAGATCGAGATCGTCGGCATCACCCCCACTAAGAAATCCGTCGTCACCGGCATTGAAATGTTCCGTAAGCTCCTCGACGAAGGACAAGCCGGCGACAACGTCGGTGTCCTCTTAAGAGGTGTTGAAAAAGAACAGTTAGAACGCGGCCAGGTCCTGGCAAAGCCCGGAAGCATCACTCCCCATACCAAGTTTAAGGGGGAAGTGTATATCCTGACCAAAGAAGAGGGCGGACGTCACACCCCCTTCTTCAACGGCTACAAACCCCAGTTTTACTTCAGGACCACGGACGTGACGGGCATCATGAACCTGCCCAAGGACGTCGAGATGGTCATGCCCGGAGACACCGTCACGATCACGGCGGAACTCATCACCCCCATCGCGATGGAGAAGGAACTTCGCTTCGCGATCCGTGAGGGCGGCCATACGGTCGGAGCGGGAGTTATTTCGGAAATAATGGCGTAATTTAAAATCCTTGAAGCCTTAAGGTTTCAAGGATTTTTTGTTGCATAACAATTTTTATTGAGTACGTGAGGTAGAAGTGAGAGAGTTCATTGAATTCGAATGCACCACTTGTCGTCGTCGGAACTACACCTCCGATAAGAACAAGAAAGCTCACCCCGAACGTCTCGAACTAAAGAAGTATTGTCCCTTCTGCCGGAAGCACACAGTACACAAAGAGCAGAAGTAACTAAATAGCGATCCTAAAATCGGATTTGAGATTCAAATCCTGAATTAGGGATTTTTTTCGTTTTTTAAAAGGGACACGGGATTAGGAGCGTCGGTTAACGGTAAACCACCGGTCTCCAAAACCGGGACTGCAGGTTCGATTCCTGCCGCTCCTGCAAGATCAGGGCGGACGGAATTAAAGGGGAGTTTTAGGCGATGATCGCGAAGGTTAGGAATTTTTTTCTTGAAGTGAAGGCCGAGATGCACAAGGTCACCTGGCCGACCCGCGAGGAACTCATCGGTTCGACGGGTGTCGTTCTGATGACGATGGTGATCCTGTCGGCCTTCATCGGATGCACGGATTTTATTGTTTCAATGGCGATGACGTTCATTTTGAGGTAGTCAGTGGTCGAACTAGCAAAACGTTGGTACGTGATCCACACGCAGACCGGGCATGAAGAGCGTGTGAAGAAAACGCTCGAGAATCGGGCGCAGCAGTACACCATGCAGGACAAGATCTCGCAGATCCTGATCCCGATGGAAAAGGTTTCCGAGATCAAGGCGGGGAAGAAGAAGATCACGACCCGCAAATTTTTCCCCGGATACGTGCTTGTCGAGATGGAGATGAACGACGACACCTGGTATCTCGTAAAAAACACACCGGGCGTCAGCGGTTTTATCGGCTCGGGCCGCAAGCCCCTGCCTCTCCGCGACACGGAAGTCGACGGCATCATCAAGCAGGCGGAGGAGAAGAAGGAAAAGCCGACGCCGAAGGTCATTTTTGAGAAGGGCGAGAGTATCCGCGTGAAAGAAGGCCCGTTCATCAATTTCAACGGCACGATCGACGAAGTCAACCCTAATAAAGGGAAGCTGAAGGTCATGGTGGCTATTTTCGGCCGGACGACCCCCGTCGAGCTCGAATATTGGCAGGTGGAGAAGATCTGATGGCAAAGAAAGTCAAAACCACAATTAAATTGTATTGCCCCGCAGGCGCGGCGAATCCGGCGCCTCCGGTCGGCCCCGCGCTCGGCCAGCACGGCGTCAATATCATGGAATTTTGCAAACAGTTCAACGAGCGTACCAAGGGCCGCGAGGGTCTGACGCTTCCGGCGATCATCACGGTTTACGAGGATCGTTCATTCGATTTTATTATCAAAAGCCCGCCCAGCACGGTCCTCCTAAAAAGGGCCTGCGGCGTCGCGAAAGCCTCGGGTGAGCCGAACAAGACAAAAGTAGGGAAGATCACGCTGGACCAAGCCAAGGAGATCGTCGAGCTCAAGGCAAAGGATCTGAATTCGAAAGACCTGAAGGGCGCGCTTAATATCATTAGGGGTACGGCCCGCAGCATGGGCATCGAGGTCGAGGGATAAAATGTCTGGTTACCTTTCAAAACGGGGCAAAGCATTAGTAACAATGACGGAGAAGGCCAAGGTCTATTCGCTTCGCGAGGGGATCCAGATCCTGAAGAAAGGCCCGGCGACGAAGTTTGATCAATCCGTGGCGCTCCAATTCAAGCTCGGCGTGGACATCGCGGCCAGCGACCAGGTGGTCCGGGGCACGGCGGTCCTTCCGCACGGACAGGGAAAAAAATTGAAGGTCATTGTTTTCTGCAAAGACGAGGGGGCGCGGGCGGCCAAGGAAGCCGGCGCCGAGATCGTCGGCGGCGATGAGCTGATCGAAAAGGTGATGGGCGGCTGGATGGATTTCGATGTCACGATCGCGACCCCTTCGATGATGAAGGAAGTGGGAAAGCTCGGAAAGCTTCTCGGTCCCCGCGGCCTCATGCCGTCGCCCAAGGCGGGAACGGTCACCGACAACCCAGCCAAGGCGGTCAAGGAAATCTTATCCGGCCGGATCGAATTTAAAATGGACAAGTTCGCCAATGTAAACACGATGATCGGCAAGCTTTCCTTCTCTGAAGATCATCTTGAGAAGAACGGCATGGTCCTCATCGACTCACTCGTGCGCGCGAAGCCGAGGACGATGAAGGGTGTTTATTTGAAGAGCGCGCATCTTTCGAGCACGATGGGGCCCGGCGTGCGGCTCGATATTTCCAAGTATTTTAAGACAGAAGAAGCGGCGGATTAAACATGAAAACGACGGGACTCAGCAGGCTTTCGAAAAATTCCATCATCGCGGACATCGAGAAAGAATTGAAGTCCAGGCCCTCATTTTTTGTGGCGCGGCACGGAACGGTCTCGGCGCCTCTTTTGGACCAGCTGCGCGCGAAATTACGCTCGGTCAGCACCCGGTATTTTGTCGTGAAGAACCGCCTGGCCAAGAAAGCGCTGGAAAACGCCAAACTCACGGCCTTCACGGATGATTTTAAAGGCTCATGCGGGTTCGCGTTCTCGGGCGGGGATCCGGTCCAGTCGTCCAAGGTGCTCGTAGAATTTGAGAAGGCCAATGAGGTTTTCAAGGTCCAAAAAGGCTATGTCAATGGCGTAGTGGTGGGAATTGACCAGATCAAAGTGCTCGCGAGCCTTCCTTCAAGGGAAGTGCTGCTCGCCCGGGTGGCGGGCGGGATGCAGGCGCCGATCTCGAAGTTTGTGAACGTGTTGGCCGGTACGGTCCGCAAGGTCGTGACGGTGCTTGACGCGATCGCAAAGAAAAAAGCCGCCTAATAACTTTATTTAACTAAAACGAGAGGAACCAAAATGACACAGGCAGTGGAAGCGCATAAAGGCGCACAGAACGGCAAGCTTGACGGTATCATCAGCTCGATCGAGACGATGAGCGTGCTTGAGCTGGCTGAATTAGTCAAGGCTCTGGAAGTGAAGTTCGGTGTTTCAGCGGCGGCCCCCATGATGATGGCGGCAGGAGCGGCAACGGGCGCGGCGGCCCCGGCGGCGGAAGAGAAGACTTCCGTCACGATCGTGCTGAAGAGCGCGGGTGCCAACAAGATCGGCGTGATCAAAGAGATCCGCG
>CAZBAY010000130.1:0-11899 GCA_964489945.1 uncultured Planctomycetia bacterium | reverse complement strand
AGGCGTCAAGCGGCCCTCTTTCAAGTCTTTGTCGTATTTTTGGGTGAGCCTTGGGACTTCTTTAAGGAACTTATCAATGGCTATGTCGGGGTTTGTGGGCTTGCTTTGGGCGAAGTAGGTAATATTGCCAGGCGTCAAGCGGTCCTCTTTCAAGTCTTTGTCGTATTTTTGAGTAAGTCTTCGAACCAACTCTTTGAAACGGCGAACAGCAGAAATAGGATCTCTGGGATAACTCATGATGAACTTGACCGCTTGCCCCCTCTCAAGCGCATACTCTTGGACTAGGTTTTCAATAAGCTCGTAAGGGATAAGGCGTTTAGCGAAGAAATCCGTTTGGTTTTCCGTTAAATTTTCCTGGTATCTCAGAAGAAGGCTGAATAAAGGCCCGATCCAAGGGTCAAGGGTGCTCGGGTTGATAATGGATCGTTTGAGAATGGCTCCGTAAAGCTCTCCTGGTATCCTTGCCGGGTGCCCCTCCGCTTGAAGTTCCTCCAGCGAATCTCTTTTCATTTTATAGAGCCCGTCGGCAATAAGGCCGGACAGACGATCTAAACGATCTGAGGGGATCTTTGCCTGTGTTTCATCCGGCTGTTTAAGACGGTAGATCCTCAAACGAGCTGAAAGTATTCCGTCCAAACCATGGATCAGATTTTTCTCATCAACAAAAAGTTTCTGGACCAAGCCTCTTCCCTCTTTGACCGCCATCCGGGCGCCAGCCGGTAATTCATAAACTTCTGTAAAAGGATAAGGGCTGGGAACCGTGTTCCAGGAGACTTCTTCTGGAAGGTTCTTCTTGAGATAGTCGGCCTTCGTGACAAGTTCATGGATGTCTTTTCTGTTGGAAAGGATGTTGGCGTTAGTGGGAATCACGACTTTATCGAAAGCCCCTGCCTTCCCAATGGTCTGGAGGGCCTGTTCAATCATGGGGTAGATCTCCCTAGCTTTGGCTTGCCCCAAAAACTCAGCTGAGGGTTCAATACCGGGGACGGTGAGAAGCTTTGTGCCGTCTTTTAAGGTGTGTTGGAATAGATGTATAAATCCGACGGCCTCTTTCTTTGTTTCGTCGATCATGGCAAGAAGATAGAAGTTAGGATTCTGCCAAAGCTTAATATCCGTGGCGATGCACACCCCCGCGTTAAGACCCCAGAGACCGAAACCGGGGCCTTTGACGACCTGGAACTTTAAGTCCACCGAGTCCGCTGAGACTTGTTCGGTGAATTTGGATTTTTCCACATCAAAGGTGTTTAAGGGCCCCTCAAAAAGAGCGCTCGAGATAGCTTCCCGAGAGTGGGAAAGTCTTTTGGAGAGATTTTCCCTTATGAAGGACTGGAGATCTTCGGGAAGGCTGTTTAGAACGCCTTGGATATCCTGGGAAGGGGCGTTGGCGATCTGGCCGAGGACGCTGGGGCGTTTTTTCTCCAGGGGGATAGCTGGATTTTGCCAGACATTCTGTAGGACTTGGATGAACCTCTTGGTGTCCCGGATCGGACGGTCTCCCTCGGGGAGGTAGTGTGCTTTGAGGACTTCTCCCAAGAGAACCGTGAGGTTATCCTTGTCGCGGAAGAGCTGGTCAAGGAGGTCTAGGGTGAAATACCCTTCCTCCTGGAGACGGTCGATCTTTTCTTTTAGAAGGTCGTTGTGTCTTGCATAGGCCAGGAAGGCTTGGAGGGCGGATTTTCTTTTATCGGGGTTTTGGAAGTCCGAAAGAAACCCATTGAGCGACTCGATTAACTTTTGTTTGTCATCTTCGGTGTCTTTTTGGGCCTTGTCCTTGTCTTTTCCTGAGTCGGGGTACCTTAAGGCCTCAAGGATGGCTTTTACTTCGACTGGAAAGTGGTAGGTTCCTGCTTCTTTCAAAACCCATTCCATCCCTTGGATCTTTCCTCCCCCGAACCTTCCAAGGGCTTTGAGGGGTTGGGGAATGTCCGCTCTTCTGTCGCCTGCACTCAAGAACCGCTGGACCAGGCCTTTTATTTCGTCTTTTTTGACAAAGGAGGCGCCAGATGTTGGGACTACCTTTTGGTTGACAGCAAGGAGGACTTCTTCGGGGTCAAAGCCGTCTTGCCGGACGCTTTCCTTGAAAACTTGTAGGTCTTTGGGGCCTGCTTGGTCTGTGAGGATATTTTCTTCCCCAAAAGCGAGGTATGCTTTGAGCTTTTCTTGGCCTTTTTCTTTTAAGACACGGTAGAGAACAGCGTTAAAACCACGGGTGAGACGGACAAAATCAAGGATCTGTTCTTTTTCCTTCGTAGGGAGTTCGGGGTTAATAAGACGGGATTTTACCCCCTCAAAGACCCCCTCAAGGATGTGGAGGGCGAGGCGTTTGTTGTCTTTTGTAATGGAGAAATATAAATCAAGGTGTTTTGGAATGTTGGCCTTCTTCTTGGCAAGATAACCAAGGATCTTGGAGGAGTGGAAAAGATTCGTGATTCTCGCACGGTTGTAGTCGGTGGTGGACTCTTCAAAAGCCTTCATTCTTGGAAGAAGGACGGAGTAAATTCCCTTAAAATCCCCGGGAGTGGGGTCTTTTTTCTCGTTTAAAAGAAACCAGAGGAGATCCAGGCCAAAGTAGGTGCTCTCACCCCAAGACTCGAGGGCTTCTTCTAAGATGGGATTGGGGCTTTCAAGAAAGTCCTTGAGGTTGAAGTGTTTTTCGATGTAATCGTGGTCATCGTAATAATTGACCACCATCCTCTTCCCATCGGGGGAAAAGGTGATGTGTGTTACATTGGGGCCAAAAGGAAATTTGAGGTTTTTGCCTGCCTCGTCAAAGAGTTTGGCGGTGCGATCGTGATACAGAACCCCCACCCTCTTCCCATCGGGGGAAAAAATGATCTCATTTACATCGGGGCCAAAAGGGAATTTGAGGTTTTTGCCTGTCTCGTCAAAGAGTTCGGCGGTGCGATCGTGATACTGAACCCCCACCCTCTTCCCATCGGGGGAAAAGGTGATGTGTGTTACATTGGGGCCAAAAGGGAATTTGAGGTTTTTACCTGTCTCGTCAAAGAGTTTGGAGGCGCCATTGCGATACCAAACCCCCATCCTCTTCCCATCGGGGGAGAAGGTGATTGCTCCTGCACCCCGGCCAATAAGGCTTGTAATGTTTTTGCCTGTCTCGTCAAAGAGTGTGACGATGTAATTGTTGTTCACAGCCACAATCCTCTTCCCATCAGGGGAGAACGTGATGCTTGATAAATCACGGCCTAAAGGGGCTTGGAGGTCTTTGTCTGTCTCGTCAAAGAGTTTGGCGGTGCCATTGCGATACCGAACCCCCATCCTCTTCCCATCGGGGGAAAAGGTGATGTGTTCTACATTGGGGCCAAAAGGGAATTTGAGGTTTTTGCCTGTCTCGTCAAAGAGTTCGACGGTGCCATTGCGATATCGAACCCCCACCCTCTTCCCATCGGGGGAAAAGGTGATGTGTGTTACATCGGGGCCAAAAGGGAATTTGAGGTTTTTACCTGTCTCGTCAAAGAGTTCGGCGGTGTCATCGGTATACCGAACCCCCACCCTCTTCCCATCGGGGGAGGAGGTGATTTCTCTTGCATTTGGGAAAAAAGGTCCTTTGAGGTCTTTGTCTGTCTCGATATTCATCTGCCTTAAGACATTCATCATTTCCTGAAGATGCGCTTCCGTCTGGACCGCCATCCGGGCGCCCGCCGGAACTTGAGTGGCGGTGATGCCGGAAGACTGAAGATAGATCAGCACGGAGTTGAACATTATCCGCTGGTTTTGAGAATACGACCGATGGTCACGCCGGACATTTCGCTCGAGCTCCCCCAATTCTTCCCGGATCAGGCGCATCAATGGCTGATGGGCCGGATCTGTCAGATCCAGTAGCGTGTCATATTGGTCCGGGCGCATGCCGATAAGAGAAGCCTCCGGTTTTGTCCGATGCACGGTCATTGTGTCATCCAGAACGTTCAAAAGTATCTCAAGTCCGTTGTACGCGATCCGGATTCCGCCGCCTTCGCCTTCAACAAGATACTCCCCGTCTGTGATGCGTTTCATGGCGAGAGGTTCCAGAGTAGAAGGGTCAAAATAGACAAATTTCCTCATCGTATTTCCGCGCTCGCTAAAAACGGCATAGATGTAGAGATGCGAGGGATCAACAAAAGGGCTGATGGATTCCAGCTGGATGTCTTCCTCTCGCTGATCGCGTTTGAGGTGCTTGTTCAAATACCGCAAGACATCTTCACGGAAGGGTTTGACCGTCCCATAATGGAAATAATGCATTTTTTCACCGGCGCCCCCATGATCCGACTGAACAAGGATATACGCCCTGTTCACTTCCACCGAGCCGGAAACGAAGAAATCGTCCGATGGGGCCTCACCAAATTCTTCAGGGTGGGACCGAACAAGCTCTTCCGCCAGCTTCACCTTGACGTCCTCCTGGATATCGGTCCAATACTCCGCAGCATCTTTCCTACCCAACAATTTGGAGAATTCAATCCGATTGCGGGAATTTCTGTGCTGCTTCCACAGCGGATCGTTTTCCGAAAATTGACCGTAATTCACCCAAAGACCGAGCATCACCGCCGCGCCTCCCATAAGACCAAAAAAAGAGCTCATACGAAACTGAACCCAGGACAGGCGGGCCTTCTCCGGTTTCCGCGGTGTTGTCTCCGCCATCCGGGCGCCATCGTCGGTAATTTTGAGGCCTTCTTCGCCCAGGTCTTTAAGAAACCCGTTCCATGCCTGCCTCAAGAATTCCACGCTGTTCGCCGTGCTCTTGTCAAGATCGCCTTCGGGAAGATCTTGAATTCTTTCTCGGATGCTTTGGACGCGGTTTCTCAAACTGTCCATTTTCGAAGCGCGCTGGGTGTCGCCCTCTTGCGTGGACAAGTATTGGCCCATCTCTTCGATCTTCCCGACCAGGTAATCAAAAGTCTCGCGCTTTTCTGGGAAAAAAATACGGGTATAAGCAGCGATTTTCCCCGGCGAGTCCGGATCGATAACGCTATAGGTAATGCCCGGCGCGGAAGGAATAACGGGGGGTTCAAATAGTAACGGCTCATCCCGAACTTCGGCAATAAGGTCACTTAAAAGGTCCCGGATAAATGGGAAAGTTCTCCTAAGCATCTCAACTGTAAGGGGCAAACTCAGAGCAAGCATCGTTCCCAAGAAGCTATCCGCCATTTCCAGAGCCAGGCGGGCGCCGGATTTCTTTTGATGAATTTCTTCGATCTCCTTCATGACCTTCACGCGGTCAAGCAATACCTCCATGATTCTCTTTCTTCTACCCAGTTCCGTCTTAGCAATGTCAAAATCCTCGTCCAATTTCAGTAAACCAAACTGGACGAAGGCGCTTTGCACCGCAACCAGGGATAAGCCATGCTTTTCCCCTTTATATTTTTTTAATAGCGACTCGTTATGTCTGATCTGAACCAGGATGGAGTAAATCTTGTCAAGAGCATCATCTTCGGGACTCATGGCACGAATCCTGCTGAGAACTTTTTTACTGATACTAAACATTTCTTCACGAGTCAGATTTTTCTGACTTAGCATGCGAAGTGTAGTTTCTACGAGAAACTCCAAACCGACGAAATACATCTTCTGAGCGTCGTTAAAACGCTTGCCAGCCTTCTCCCGGAATCGCATCTCCGTAGTGGGCGTGAGTACTTTAGCGAGGATGCCGACTTTTTGATCTTCACCGACGAAAGAAGCCCTGATATCACTGTCTTTCTGCTTCACGAAAGCCGCAGAGGAATCCTGCTCTCTTACGTCCTTTTCATTAAATTCGCTGAGCAATAAGGTCGTTAACGGTATACTGTGGTATGAGCCGCGCAATACAATCCCCGCCGAATTCCGCTCCTTAATGTTGGCCGTCACCAAATCGGAAAAGCTCTTTTCTCGTTTATCCTGGGAAATAAAATCAGCTTCCACCGCATTCCGAACATTTTCCAATAATTTCTTAACAGCCGCCAGGTCAGCCCCTCCTTTTGGGTCGACTTCGAATAAATGCTCAAAACCCACGGATGGCATCCTAAAGTTTTGCAACAACTCCAAAAGATCCAACATGTCCGTGAATGACTCCATCCGGATCAAAAGGGCCTTTCCCAGCTTGTCTCTGTTTTGATCTTTAAGCAGGAAACGATATATCTCCGCTAAGTATGGGGCGTCGCCAAATTCTACCGGATTGATCCTTCTTGCTTCTTCCAGATCTTCCAGTTCTCGTTTCAAAGCACCGGCATCATTTCTAGTTTTTTCCATCTCCTCAATTTTCTGACGCAAAATACTATTCAGCTCTTTCCGAGCCTGTTTAAAAAGCTCGGCCTTTGGACCTTTGCCGTCAAACTGCGACTTATGCTTAAGAAGCAACTTTGCAAGATCCTCCGAATAAGGCATTGATATATTTGCTACCGTCTCTCCGAATAATTTTTCATCAAGTTGAGATTCGCTTAAGTATTTCTTAATCGATTCGAACACTTCTTTGAATGCCACAATCTGCTCCATAAAGAAAATGACTTTTTTCCCCGACGCGATATGGCTATCAATCAGTTTCTGAATCTGCGGATCGATTTTTTTAAAGTCAGCTGGATCGAAATGCGGCTGAAAAAATAGATAAATAGGCCCATTTGCGCCGGCTTGGGCCAAAACAACAGAATCCGAGGAATACAGAATATTGAGAGCCCCCGTGGCGCTGCCAACAACGGCTGCCTTCAGAAAATTTCTCCGCGAGATTCTGCTTTCTCGACCCGCCATCCGCGCGCCGATAGAACTCTTGGAACGCGGTCTGCCCAGAAGATGTCTGTCCTCTGGAAGCATAAGGTCACTGCTGGAAAGAAGCTCATAAGCCTTGGTTGAACGCGACACGACAAAGGGAATGATGAGCTGTTCCGCATCGCGGAATCGCCGAACGGCGATTTGGGTCTCGGGATCCTCCGAACTGGCGCTAGCCCACATAACCGCGTTGCTGTGCACCGGCGCAAGCCCCTTAAAAAACGCGCGGTCGGCGGAACTGGACTCGCGATGATGATCGGCAAAAACCTTTACGTCCTTTTCCGGATACCCCAACAGTATCGCGTATAGATCCCTTCGGTAGAGATCGTTAAATATACCTTCTAGCTGCCCCAGGAACATCCGTTCGTAGATCGGCACACCTTCTTTCTCCAGAAAAGTCGCATGAGCCATTATTGCTTCTCTGACAGTGACTCTTTTTCCAATAAAATTAAAAGTGGGATTCTCGGGAAACTTGATGAGCAGGAGATCATCTTCTCTGCCGTATCGCTTAAAAATTTCCCTGACAACATCGCTCCACTTTGCATTGTCGTTAGACAAATAAAGAGGTTTGTCTCCGGTCAAGGCCATCAAGAACTCCACGATATCCCCCGCGCCCGCATGTCCCTGAGCAATGGCATCCTCAAGAAGAGGGAAATATTTCTCCATAAGCCGGAGTTTCTCCGTCTCCGCCATTCGCGCGCCGGATCTGCCGCCGAGGATGTAAGGATTGAAGTTTTTTTGGAAAAGAATAGCCCAGGCGGTGGCGCCGACGCTGGGGGCGTCGCTCAAGGTGCCGCCCCACCAGGTGGCCTGTTTTGACGTGGCCTCCCGGACCGCCGTGACGCCGTCCGCGACGCGCACCTCAAGCTCCGGAAGCGCTTTTCGGAGATCGGCCGCGTCTTCCCGGAGCGCTTTGGCTTTCTCGGGAGCGGTTGCAGAATAATAGGCAGCGAGCCGCTCCGCCGTCAAAATCGCGGCAAAAGTGGCGAGCGCGTGGGTGTTGTCGTTCCCGTCGACGAGCCCGAAGCCTTTCAAACTTTTCTGCTCCCTGTCCTCAGGCGCAAATCTGCCTGCCCGCTTCCTGGCCGCCCGCCAGATCTCGTAGGCTTTTCCCTCGCCGTACCAGGATCCTATTTTTTCCGGGCCAAACGCGAGGATCGCTTCCAGCTGAGCGTCGGAGGCGTAGTGAGGCGTGTGAATAAAACGGTCCGTGTCGCCGTCGTATTTTCCCCCGGCATGGAAAATAGCGGCCTCCCGATTGAACGCCTCTTTCTTGAAATAGCCTTCGATGTCTTCCATCGCTTTCTGGATCTTCTTCGCGTCCTCCTCGTATTTCCGGGCGGCGGCGGGGTCATTCGAGCGGATCGCCTCAAGCGTCATGTTGAGGCCGATGTAGGCCAGGATCGTGTGGGCATTGGAAATGTCCCTATAAGGAATATAGGGCGTGTCCTTCGGTACTTGGTTAAAATCAAGGTTGGGGGCCAGATAGATCCCGCCGTTGGGCGCCTGATAGGCCATCAGGGTTTTCGCCATCGAAAGCGCTGACTTAAAATCGTCGGAAGTGACTGGCACTTTGCGCTGATGGATCTGGAAAGCCCTTTGAAGCGGCGCCATGATGCCAAACAGGGCGTTCACGCCCGAAAGCGCCACGGGGATCTTGGGATATTCCTTCTTGGGATCGATCCCCAAAGGCAGAAAACCGTTTTCGGGCGTGATGCCTTCAGGATGCTTGAACGGCCCTTTGAAAACACGGTGGGCGGGGTCTTTGAAGATCGGCCCGACAAGGTCCTCATTTTCGCCGAGCACCGCCAAAGCGGCCTGGCGATACGCGATGGAGAACGTTCCCGCGTCCTCTTTCGCCTGCGGGCTCCGCAAAAACGCCGCTAATCGCTCAAGCGCCTGCGCGTCCTGCGCTCTTCCTTCGAGAAGCCCCGCCCGCCCCAGAAGCGGCGCGGCCGCGATCACCCCCATTCGCTTTAGAAAATCACGGCGGCCCATCCCCTGATCCGCCAAGCGGGCGCCCTCCCGCAATTTATTCCTTTTCGTCCAATCCCACCTATGGTATTTTTCTATATATTCTAAGCGATAGAGTACCCAGCTCATAGTGTCTTTAAACTTGTTGTCCTCTTCGATTTCTATGCGGTCCTGAATGACCTTTTTGGCTTTTTCCATGGCGCCAAAATACCCCGTCGTATTCAATTTAGCAGTAGCCATCTCGTCCAACAATCCCAAAGCCTCGTGTCTTCGGCGGCCACTCAAATCATTCCCAAGTAATGGAATGAATGCTTCGTCGAGAAACCAAGGATACATCTTTGCCTTTTCAAATCTACCCATGAAAACCCACATCGTCTCATAACGTTCCTGTAAAAGTTTTTTCCTGGCTGGGCTTTCATGCGACTCTCCCTCATACTGCCGGGCCAGGTACAAGGCATAAAGATCAAAGAGATCTTTCCCTAACTCCTTTAATTCCGGATCGTGGGATACCAGAGCCAGCAGGGCATCCCAGTCACCTGGATCAAAGGATACCTCAGCAAGCAGGGTATCCCAGCGATTCGGAGCGGCCTTAAACTTTTGGGCCAGCGTAGTTCTTGCTGACTCACTCAAGAGGTTCCAACGTCTATCATTTCTTAAACCTTTGTCGTAATAGGAACTGTCACGTGTTAGGATCCAAATCGCCAGCCGGCGCGGCGCCGGTGACAAAGCATTTAAATCATTCATCTCATTGGAGACCCCCCTCTTGACATAATCCAAAACTGTAAAAATTCCGGATTGATTGATGAGGGACTCAAGCCCTCCCTCGAAGGCATATCCGCCATCTAGACGTCTTTTTGCTTCGTCGGGTAAGAGAGCCAGAACCGCTTGTCTCACCTCCGTATCCTCGTTCATCAAGGCCTGGAGAGTCATGATCGCCGCATGACGCTGGGACTCGTCTGTGGACGCCGCCCCTTCGATCACATAAGGAAGAATAGACCGGCCCGCCTTCCGGGCTATGTCCACAGCCAAAAGACTTGAGCCTCTATTTGATCTGTCTTTACTCAAAACTACGGCGCTTATTTCACTCGCCAATACCCGGAGAGAGGCCCGCGCCTCTTCTTCCGTCACCTGCGGCTCAACAGCAACGGTTTCCTCAACATCGGCAGACGGGCGTTCGGCTTCACGGATCGCGCCGGCGCAGGAAACGATTAAAGTAAGGAGAACCCCATTCAAAAAAACGCCGGCAACAGATCTTAAGAAATTAACAGCGGCTAGCCCGCCACGGGCCGACTCGTCCGTTGGCGCCGCGGCCATCCGGGCGCCGGACACAACGGGCTTGGCGGAGGCGCCGTCCCAGACAAAGCTCCGGATACGCTGGCGCTGCAGCGCCTCCGAGACCCGTCCCGTCTCGGCTTCGGGAAGTCCGACAAAAAACATCTCCTGATCATGCAGCGGGATCGAGCGCACGAGATGCGCGCGGAGTTTTTCGCTTAAGATCCCGCGCGGAGTCTCGAGGACCCCCAACGTCCTGTCCTCATACCTCCGTTTTTCCGCCGCTGTGTAGAATTGCGGCGCGTAGGAGGCACGGGCCTCCGGCCGCGCGGCGGCCATCCCGGCGGCCCGAACATACTGGCGCTCCAGTATTGAGATCACGTTCTGATAATGATTACCCGTCATGCGGCTCACGTCGACCACCTCCACGCTTTCATCCGGCATGACGAACACGAGGCGGTCCAGTGAAAGGTGCTTCTCGCCGATGACCCGTCTTGGGTCAAACACGGCCAAAAGCGAGCGCGCCGCATCCCCCGCCCACACGTCGGAAACGGCCGGGTCCAGGGCGCTCCGCATGTCCATCAAGAAGCTGGCGGGTTTCAGCACCTCGCGAGGATGGCTTTTCACGAACACCGTCTCTTTTGAGGCGCTCTTTTTCCAATCCACCGATTTGACATCATCTCCTTGGACGTAGGGGCGGTGCTCGAAGAAATCTTCTCCCTGGCCCAATTGGGTCGAAGGCGCGCCGTTGGGCTTCAGCGAGCGGATGCGGACCGGCGGAACACCCACCGTGCGGATATCCCTCAGCGCCCCCCTGATCTTTTTCTCGAGATCGCCGAACGCCGCGGCGGACGTCTCTGCCTCCTCCGGTTTCTTTTCCACTTTGGGAGGAGCGTACTTCGTAAGGACCCTTTCGAGGCCTTTGTTAAGATCCCCGGGCGCCGTCGTCTCCCCCATCCCCTCGACGAGAGCGGCCAATTCTTTATTCATCGCCTGGCGCTCGCGCTGTTTCGACGTGTCACGCACCAAGGCCAGGCTCATAAAAGGAATGAGGTTGAGAAGCCTCGCCTTAAGGCTCTTTTTGGCTTCCTCGGGAGGATCGACCGCGATCGCGCGCACGACGTCAAAGACCGCGCGCTCCTCTTCGGAAAGATTGGAGCGGAACGCGTCGAGGCCCGCCTTTTCAACCTCGGTCATTTCGCGGCGGATCGTCATGACCTGGTCCAGGAGCTTGCGCGCGCGGGCGGCCGCGCGGCCCTTGAACCAGGGATTTTTCTCCCAGACGGCGTCGATCGCGCGCCGGGCATTTTGGCCCAGCACCTTGTCTTTCTGCCTTAAAAATTCGGAAAGCGTGCTCATCATGAACGCGAGGAACCCCACAATGAACGCCAGCGCCAGCGCGTCGTGAGAGATCTCGCTGATGAATTCTTTCCACGCGGACTCCAACGCCACGGTGCCTTCAAAACCCGGGCCGAATATTTCATTGAGCTCGCGATTGACCTTTTCCCAGTCCGCGAGATGCTCCCTCTCCTCTCCGAGTTTGAAAAGTTCGAGGTTCATGCGCAGGATCTGCGTCGCGCGGAAGACCGGAAGGTCACGGTCGGCGCGGGAGACTTCGGCGTCGAAATAACGGGACTTGAGGCCCGTGCGCTGTCTCAAAAACTCAAAAATTTCCCCGAGGGTTTGGCTGCCCTTAAGAGTCGCGGTTGTGGACGCCGGCGCGCCCGAAGTCCGGCTCAAATATCCGAGAAAATCATTGAGGCTTTCCACATCCTCTACAAAACCCTTCGGCAGATCGCCCTGGACACTTCCCAGAAACGTGTTAAGACGCGCGACGAGCTCTTTATCCCCTTCCTCATACATAAAAGGAGGCAGATATTTCATCTGCGGAACCTTGTGCTTTTCAGCGAGATGGCGAACGTAGCTTCTC
>CAZBAY010000129.1:0-2632 GCA_964489945.1 uncultured Planctomycetia bacterium | reverse complement strand
AACGAGCACAATACACAGGGTGACTTCCGCGGGCCGTTCCCGGACGGCTGGATGCACGAGGAGTGGCTGGGTATTTTCGGCCAGGGTGACGGCAGGCACAGCCATTTTTTAAGAGAGCCCAGAAAGATCTATCGGGAGATCCAAAAAGTCTGGACTGGGGAATAGCTCATTTTATTTGAAGTTTCGGTTGGCGGATGCCATAATTGAATCAGACACACCTGCGGAGATAAAATGAAAAGACAACGCATTCCAATTTTTTCGATCTTGTTCTTTTTGAGCATCTTCTTTTTCACGACAGTCCAGGCCGAAGCAGCTGTCTGGCCTTTTGGCAAGAAAGAAGCCAAGAAGCCCGTGGCCAGTCAGGCTCCGAAGCCGGCCGCTCCTGCCGCGCCTAAACCCGGAAAAACCGCGCAGGAAAGTGCGTTATTCAACGCGCAGATGCAGAAGGAAAGGGCGGAATTTGATAAAAAGATAAGGGCCCTGCCTGTGGAGGGCAAGGAGAAGAAGCTTTTCGAATTCAATGAAAGGGTGCGCCAGGAAAGGATAGCGCTCCAAAAGGAGTTGGCCCAGATGCCGCCGGACGAGAAAGAGCAGGCGCTGGCGGAATTCAACAAGCGGATCGCTGAAGAAAGACGGCTATTCCAGGAAAAGGCCGCCAAAATGCCTCCCGGAAAAAAGGAGCGGAGGCGCCTTGAGTTCGAATCGAACATACAGGCCGATCGGAAAGCGCTCGACCTGGAGCTCTCCAAAATGCCGCCGGATGAAAAGGAAACGCTCCGGAAAGATTTCGAGGGCGAGATCCAAAAGAAAAGCCGGGAATTTTACTCGGGAAAATAAGACCCATGACCGTTTGCTGTCTCGATTTGGAAGGGGTTTTGTTTCCCGAGATCTGGATCAATGTTGCCCGGGCGGTAAGGATCAAGGAGCTCCGGCTCACGACCCGCGATATCCCCGATTACGACGTTCTGATGAAAAGGCGCCTCAGGATCCTGCGCGCCCATCATATCAAGCTCAAGGACATTCAGCGCGTCATTTCACGCATGGAGCCTCTTCCGGGCGCGAGGGCGTTTCTCGACAAGCTTCGCTCGGAAAGCCAGGTCGTTATCCTCTCCGACACGTTCTATGAGTTCATGGGCCCTGTGATGAAAAAACTTGGCTATCCGGCGCTTTTCTGCAATTGGCTTAAAACCGACGGGCAAGGCTATATCGCCGGCTATCGCATGCGGCAGAAAAGCGGGAAGGAAAAGGCGGTGAAGGCGCTCAAAGCCGTCGGACTCCGCGTCAAGGCGGCGGGAGATTCTTACAATGACCTGGCGATGTTGAAAGCCGCTGATGAGGGGATCCTGTTCAAGCCGCCGGCTCATATCGAAAAAGAGTACAGCCATTTCCGCGTCACGAAAAACTATTCCCAGCTTCTAAAGGCCCTCCTGCGTTGACCGTCAAGATCTTATGCTGGAATGTCAACGGCCTGCGCTCCGTTCTGAAGAAAGGTTTTCTCGACTGGGTGAAGAAAGAGTCTCCGGACATCCTCTGTCTCCAGGAGATCAAGGTTCAGGTCGCCCAGCTTCCTCCCGAACTCCGCTATGCTGCGGGGTATGAGGCCTTTTGGAACCCTGCCGAGCGGCCCGGCTACAGCGGAGTGGCGGTTTACACAAAACAAAAACCCGTTTCGGTAAAAACGAGTTTCGGGGTCGGGCGATTTGACGATGAGGGGCGGCATCTGGAGATCGAATACAAGGATTTCACCCTTTTTAATATTTATTTCCCGAATGGAAAACGGGATGACGGGCGCCTGAAGTATAAACTGGATTATTACGAGGAACTTCTGAAATATCTCCTGAAGCTTAAAAAGAAGGGGAAGAACCTGGTGATCTGCGGGGATTACAACACGGCGCACAAGGAGATCGATCTGGCCCGCCCCAGGGAGAATCAGAAGATCTCGGGCTTTCTTCCCGAGGAACGCGCCTGGATGGACCGGCTGGAGGGCGCGGGTTTTATCGATACCTTCCGTGTTTTCAACCAGGATCCCGGCCAATATACCTGGTGGGACGTGATCAGCCGCGCGAGGGAGAGGAACGTCGGCTGGAGAATTGACTACCATTTTATCTCGGAAGGTCTTAAGCCACATCTGAAAGACGCCTTCATCCTTCCCGAAGTGATGGGTTCCGACCATTGCCCAGTCGGCATTCAGCTCAAATTTAACTAATTTTAATCAGTTTTATCCCTCGTAACAGGGTTGTAACATTTCTGAAAATCAGCCGTTATCATGTCCGGGTATCATTTGATGAGTTTTTACAATTAATTCGTTGACAGAGAATTGCGGAAAGAGTAGCTTAAAAGGTCTGGGTCACACCGCAATTTTCACACCAAAAGGGAGGCACGGAGCGTCATGTTCGGAACACGTGAATACGTCAGAATTGTCAGTTCAAACGGGGACACCACAGTGAAAGAAAAGAGCGCGAAAGAGTCAGTGAACGTCAGCGAAGTTTTCGGCAGCAATGTTTTCAATGAAAGAACGATGAAAGAAAGACTGCCCAAAGATACGTACCGGGGGCTCAGAGAGACGATCGAAAGCGGCGCGCCGCTGACGCTCGAAGTGGCCAATGTCGTCGCCAACGCGATGAAGGACTGG
>CAZBAY010000128.1:0-9945 GCA_964489945.1 uncultured Planctomycetia bacterium | reverse complement strand
GGCCTTCATGGCGGCGATGGCTTTGTCTGCGGAAGTTTGCGCGGCTTTGAGGCGCTCTGTCGCGGCGGGAACGCCGGAGGACTTCAGAGCGCTCTCCACTTCAAAAGCCAGGTTCTCGCTGGCGAGTTGTGTTTGGGCGGCTTGCCTGATCCTCCCCGCGGGGTCCTGGGTGACGATCTTTTGGTTGAGTTGCGCGACCGCTATGAGGTTTTTCTGAATGATGTCCCGGTTGGAACGCATCTGTTTGGTCTGTTTGGCGGCGTAGGCGTCGATATAAGATTCCGGCAAAGGGTTTTTTCCGCTTTTAGAGTCGGCTTTGGCCTGGGCAGTCAATGCGTCGGTGGCTTTGAGAATGGCGTTCGTGGCTTTAAGGTAGGCGGTGGAAGCCGAGATGTAGGCTTTGTTGGCTTGGTCGAGAGCGGCTTTGAGCTCGTTGAATTGGGCGAGCGTTTGTTCACTCACGGGACGTGCGAGGAACTCTTTCATGGCCTGTTGGGAGGCGATGACGTTTTGAGTGGCCACGGCCAGGTCAGCGAAGGCGTCCTGGTGGCCGCGCTTGGCGGAGGCGAAGCCTGTCCTCAGATCTTTGACGGCGGTGGCTTTGGCTTGATAGGTCTCTTTAGCCAGGGCGGATGCGGCGGTGACTTTGGAGAGGCGCTCCTGGGTGCTGGGAATGGCTCTTTGCAGGGCCGCGCGTTTTGATTCGACACCGGCTTGGAAGTCTTTGATCTCTTGGGCGGTGGGCGCTTTGACCTGACCGATGGCTTGACGGATGATCTGGTTGACTTCACTAGCCGTGAGTATTTTGTCCCTTTCGGCTTGGGCGCGGAGGGACTTGGTTTGGGCGTTCATCGCGCGTACGGCGCCGTTATAGGCGATGGTTGCGTTCACAAGCTCGATGTTGGCCGCGTCGTAAGCTTCCTGGAGGGTTTGGAATTCCTCGAGGGTCTGGTTGGCCGAGGGCCTTCCAAGGAAGGCCTTCATGGCGGCGATGGCTTTGTCTGCGGAAGTTTGCGCGGCTTTGAGGCGCTCTGTCGCGGCGGGAACGCCGGAGGACTTCAGAGCGCTCTCCACTTCAAAAGCCAGGTTCTCGCGGGCAAGTTGTGTCTGGGCGGTTTTTTTAAAAGCGGCCTCCTGCCTGCCAGCCGCGGTCCATTTATTAAAACTCTTGATGGCTGATTCGTTTTTTTTGATCAACGACTGATCGGTATGGATCTCTCTGACCAACCCGGAACTCACTTTGGAGATCTGCGCGATCGAAAGTCCCGCTTTTCTTGCTTCGGTGCGCAGGTTCCGGATCGCCTGGGTCAGCAGACGGAAAATCTTGCCGGCTTTGCTGGACTCAGTCTGATACCTGGCACTGGCTTTATCAACGGCGGCCTTCAGCGCCCGGAACGTCTCGAGGTCTTTTTGCGCGTTTTGTGGCTGGCGGGGAGCCTTAAGAAATTTATCCATCGCCTGACGCGCGTTGACAAGGTCGGCTGTCGCCCGCGCTAGTTGGGCGGCCGCTTGGGGGTACTCCAACTCCTGGGCTTTTGACTCGATGTCGGCTTGAAGTTTTGCGGCGCGTTCCACGATAGGCGTCCGGGCGTCAGATTCCTTTTTCGCGACCTCATCTACATGCTCGGCAAGCTTTGCGTAGACTTCCGCTTTGACCGCTTCCTTTTCCCGGGCGCTCGCCGCTTCGGCTTTCAACTCATTTGAAATTTGATCTCCCGTTTCGCGGACCTGCTCAGCACTTTGGCCTTCCGGGAGATTCCCCTCGAGGAAACCAAGCATTTCAGCGGCATCCTGAGCCATCGTCGCGGCCGATTTATTTTCTTTGGAACCGCGCTCGACGGCTCTTTCCACTGCGCGCGAAATGATGAACGCCGCTTCCACACTCCACGCGCAGCTCGAACAACCGTCGTTCACAAGACTATCATTTGCGAAGATCGCGTCCTCAAAGATGGCGGCGATAGGCGTGTTGCGAGGAACAGTCTTTAGAATATTGGTCAAAAGGGAATTGATCTGAGATTGCCCAAAACCAGCCGCCTGGAGTTGACCCACCAATTCACCGATGAGCGCCTCCGCCTGCTCTTTATTTTGAAGAGCATTTATCTTATTTAAGATATTTTGGATCACCCGGTTGGCGGCTTGGGCGGCTTTCGCCTTGTCCTTCTGGGCCATCGCCGCCTTGACCTCGGCGACCGCCGACTCTACGGATGACCTGGTAACAGCCGCAGGCGCGACTTTTGGCGCAACGGGAGCGACAACGGGGGCCGGAGCTTTGGCTGTGGGAGCCGCTTTTGCTTCTGTGCCTTTAATCTTCTCATTTATTCGGTCAATAGCCTGGCTGGCTAAATTGTTGCTTTGCCTGTTAGATTCAGCCAGCTTTACAGCTTCTGCCTCCGTTATACCCAAGCTTTCCTGCAAAATATTTGCATCAGTTTGCGATCTACCGTTAGTAATTTTATTTGCTATTGCCTTAGCAGCAGAGAGGTTGCCCCTTAAAATGAGTGCTGTCGCAAGTGCCTCAGCACGCTGAATATCTTCGGCTCCGGTATAGGCTTCAGTTTTGGTACGAACCTTTTCCCATGCCCCAAAATCTTTATCACTTAGTTTTGCGGCTTCTTCGGCGGATAAGCTTGTGATCGCATTGAAACGAAGCTGAACTTGATCCCGTAAATGAGATTCCTCCGCAGATAATGATTCACCTGCCATCACCTTTTTTTGTATTCTTCCGATAGCTTGTATGTCCGCCTCGGAAAGCGGCTGTAATAGTTCTTGGGTGGTAGTACGATCCGCTAATCTTGGGGCTTTGGCTACGGGAGCGGCAACCGGTGCCGCGGGTGCGGGGGCCGGCGTAACTTTGACCACCGGCGTGGGCGCTTTCAAAACCATATTCGCGCGGAAACCTTTCACGACCCCGAGGCCGTGTGTAACGCCCTTATTCGCGTAATAATTTCCTTGCACACGCTGAAGCGCGCCGCCGCCCTTCGGGATCTGGGCCGCATATTCAATACCCGGCTCGGCGACCCCGTCTTGTGGAACGATGAGGTCGTTCACGCCGTAATTGTTCATGCCTCCTTCGGCGAGTTCAACGCCTCCGAGCCAGGAAATGTCATGCGTTATGTCATGATGTAACTGATAGACATATTTCCCGTTCCGGGAACGGACGAGGACTGTCCGGACGTCCGCCCCTCCGTAGGCCTCGTTGGGGCGCACTCTGTCTTTCAGAACACCTTTTTCATAATCCGGAGCGTCCGCCTCATTGAGCACATTGCCCTGTTCGTCGAATACCGGGGCCGTACTTTTTTCGGGCCGGGTCGACTCCCGGGCTGACTCCCGGGCCGCCTGCAATTCGGCCATTTCCTTCGGCTTGAGGCTTTCGGCATAGGCGTATTTCGCGATCGGCGCGTAATTTTCCTTGATGTTGATCGGGACAAGATAGGCGGCCTTGGCGCCTTCGGTGTTTTTCGCGGGGATGAGGCCGTCCAGATAATCGGCTATTCCGAACTTGACGTTCATGTTGATCTCATGCTCGCCTTTCCCTATCCAGGCCAGCTCATCGATCCTTCCCTCACCCTGCCGAATGAGATGAGACATCACACGCCACGCGTTCTGTGAACCGCTTTTGTAGGCAAGCCGGATGTCAAAACTGCCGTCCGCCCTCTGAACGTACAAAATGACGGCCGGGCGATTGTCCAGTTCCGACATCGTGAAAGCATCGGAGGCGTAGACAACTCGTCCACCAACCATGAATTTATGTTTTGGTCCGAGGCCGTTTTGTTTTAATTTGCCGAAAATTTCCCCCGCCGGGCCGCGAGGATGGATCTGGTCTTTCTCGACCATATCTCCCAACGCCAGTTTCCCCTCATCAGAAACACGGACATTGCCCTCATTCACTTCTGCCGACCCGGCAACCGCGCCGAAAACCTGCACCCCTCCGATCACAGGCCCAACTGGCGCCGCTGCGGGAACCGGGGCAGGTGTAACTTTGGCGGCCGGTGCTGGAGCAGCGGGAGCTTGGGCGGCGGGTGCGGGAGCAGCGGGGGCAGACGAGACCTTACGTCCACCTCCAATGTAGTCTATAGCAGGATCACCACGCCCTGGTTCGAGAACCCGGACCCTAGCCCCAGGATTAACCTCACCTAAACTGTTCAATTCGTAAAGTACGTTCTTATCCCCCTCAATGACCTTACCGTCCTTAATGATCTTCTCCCTCCCCACAACAAAACGACGGCGTGTAGGCTCAAAGACCTGCGTTCCATCAGGGTTTAGAGCAGGACTTCCGTCGGCGTTGAATTTGGCCGTCATTAGCGGTGGTCCTTCAACGATGTCCCCAGGTTTCAGAGCGCCATAAATTTTCTCTTCTCGTTCCTTATACTCTCTTCGTGTTTGGGCAAAGGCGTCGTCGTGTGACATTCCCTGTAATTTGAGGGACTGCATTCTCAGTCTCATATCTAGCGAAGCAGGGAATGTTTCATCAGCTGACGCCGCGGGAGCTTGTGCGGCTGGAGCGGGAGCAGCGGGAGCTTGGGCGGCCGGAGCGGCGGGAGCGGCCGGGGCGGGGCGCATCTCCTGCAAAAGCCTCTGCGCCTGTTCGGCGGTGATGTTAAGCCCGGCGGCGCGGGCGGCCTTTCCGATCTGGTCCGCGGTGACGTTTTGGCCGCTGGCGACAAGCTCGCGAAAACCCTTTAGTTTTTCGTTGAATTTTTCCTTCGCCGCTTCGGTGCCCGCGAGTACCACCTCGCCCACTGCGGCTGCCGTCTGCGCGGCCTTGACGGCCGCTTCCGCCTGAGCGCCTCTCAGGATGCGCGAGGATGCGATCTCCCCTTCCGGCGTGAACTTTACCTCGATCACCGCGCCGCTCTGGTGACGAATAACATAGGTTTGATCCGCTTTTGAAAATAAGACCTCCACACCCTCCGTCAACGGCGCGAGCCCCAGCATCGAGCGCGCGGCGAGCGCTTCCGCATCGGGTTCCGAGGCTTCGGCGATGCCGGAGCCGCTTTTCGCCTTGGACTTCGTTTTCATAATGTTCGTAAAACGATCATCTCGCTTGTCGAGCGGCGCCGCGTCGATGGATTTTTTCTTTTCCTGAATGCTCGCGTAGTTGCCGAGATACTCGGCTTTGAGGCGTTCCGTCTCCCGGGCGATGAGGTCGTTCAATTCTTTTTGCCCCAGGTACGGATTTTCGGAGACGATACGGCGCGCGGCGGCGGCAAAAAGATAGGCCGTGGCCTCCATCCGCGTCTCGCGCACTATCTCGGACTCGGCGAAGTTCCGGTACGAATTTTCCATGTTCGTGATGATCGTGAGATACGGGCGCTTGGCGTCCTTGTTGAAGCGCGGCAGGATCACAATGTAGGAAATGCCGTCAAGCTTCAAAAGCTCGGAGATCCCGCGGGAATGGAAACCGCCCGTGATGAGGCAGCCGACGGTCTCGCCCTTCTGGCGCATCTTCTGGATCATGTTCGTCAAAAGCGCCTGGTTTCTCGCCTCGGCCGCTTCATAGAACTTCATCACCTCGGGGATCGCGAGGAAAATGCCCGCGATGTCGAGGTCCGGGGGCGGCGTGAACTCATACTTTTCGCTCATGCGCTCGAGAAAACCCTCGAATGCCTCGGCCCAGAACTCCCGCTCGTGGGTCTTGTAATAGCGCAGGCTCGAGCTCGTGAGCTTCACCTCAAACAGGTCCTGGATGATCAGCGCCTGCTTTTGGAGATTGTAAAGCTCGCGCTCCTCGGGATTGCGGTACATTTTGTCGCGGATCTTGTCCTCGAGATCGCCCACCTCGTCCTTCATCACTTCAATATCGATGGACTCGTAAAGGAGCATGTACTTGGAATAAGCCGTGAGGTTCGCGTAGGCCGAAAGGTCGATCCCCTCTTCGCGCGCCGCTTCGAGCAGATAGAACGAGAAACTTCCCTGCGACGTCCGCCCCAGCTTGTAATGGACGCCCTGAAGGATCAGCGCCTCGAGTTTTTCGCGCGTCATTTTCTTCACGAGCGTGTCCATCAGCGTTTCGCGATCGAGGTTGGCTTTTTTGAAATCGACCGTCTTCTCCGTGTCAACGGCTTCAAGAAGCTTTTGAATATTCGGGTAGCCGTCCGAGGGGACGCCGTGTTTTTGGGCCAAACCCGAAATGACGACCCAACGTTCGCTGAATTTAGAGCCGCCCTGCGTGGAGAGGATGCCGTGCTTATTGAGCTCGCGGAGCTCCGGCGAAAATACGGATTCGCCGAGCTTGTCGAGCGTCTTGGAGAGTTTTTCGACGCGCAGATAATTCTGCTTCTTGTCCTTCATCGCTTTTTTGAAGGATTGGAGATTCTCCTGATAAAGCTTTTCGTCATCAATGCCGTAAAGCGCGACCTTTTCGTGGTTCATCACCGCGAAGAATTCGCCGGCGGAAAGGCGGCCCTCACGCATCAGCTGTTCGGAGGCTTTCTCACGCGCGGCCTCGTCCGGAAACGCGGCCAAAAGCGACACATCCACCGGCCCCTCCATCCCCTCCACGCCTATCGTCTTGATGTCGTAATTGAGGATCAGGTTGTCGAGGATCGCCGCGATGGATTCCTGCGCGCTGAAATTGTCGTGGATATCTTTGATGTTGATGACGGTTTCACGGCTGGCGGCGCGGTGGGTTTCTTTCGTGATGCCGATATTCTGGGGAACGGAAAACGCGGCGATATTGATGTCGGAGCGCGACATGTCGAGCTCCGTCCAGCCCGCCTGTTGGCACAAAAAGGCCCCGGCTAGAATAAGAGCGACTGACTTCTTTACTAGTCTATATCTTATCTCCCAAGGGAAATAAAACATACACACCTTCCTTATATATACACCCTATGCCTGTTTTTAGTATAACCGCCGCCCAGCTGGTTAATCAAAAAATTGTTAGTATTGGACCTCTGAGAGCAGGGCCTCCTCGATCTGAGAATCCACGTCTTCAACGGTGCTTTCGGCCGCGGACGACAACTCGAAGCTTGAGCGGCCTCCGGCGTATTTAGCGCTGTTCTCCAAAATTTTCTTGTCATTGCTGGCGATGAATTTCGCGTCGGAATGAATGGCCAGCGCGAGGATCTCGTTGAAGCTCATGTTCTCGCGCGCGGCGACCACTTTGTCCCATTTCTCAAGGAACTCGCCGGCTTTAGTGTCCGGCACAACGACTGTCGCGTCTTTCCTGATATTTTCCATCGTGTTCAATTGCTCGTCAGTGACACCCGCTTCCTCGATCGCGAGCTCAAGGGCCGCCTGCGCTTCCGCGGGGCCTCCGGTGAACGTCGCGACGATCACGACCTGCCTTCCGCCTGCGGCGGCGTTGATGGTTTCAGCCAGGGCCTGGAGCCGCGCGAGGCTCTTTGCCTCGGCGCTGCCATCCTTCACAAGGGATGACTCAACAAGGATGACCTTGGGCGTCAAGGTGAGGCTCGGATTTTCCCGGAGCTCTCGGGCAAGATCAAAAACTCTCTGCATCGCGTCACGCGCCTGGCCCAGCGCGAAAGATTGCCCGCCGATAGCGGCAACCGGCATGGCTGCGACCTGGACTTGGGCGATCCTGGACGGGAGACTGTCGAGAATACCTGCTACGTTCTCAATATCCGCACTGCTCATCCATTTCTTCCGCGCGGAATCAATGGCGGCGCTTCGAACGCCCGCAAGGACACCGGATCCCGGGAGGCCCAGGAACGCGGCCATGGAGGCAAAGGTCCTGGCATCCGAGGGCACCTGCGCTTCGCGCATCGCGTCGAGCGCGGACCACAGGCTCCTCGCCTGGGCCGGCGTGATCTGCTCGGCGGAAAGAAGCGCGACAATTTGACTCCCCTCGCGGCGCGGGATGAGACCGGCGACCATCGCGCTCGTGATATTCGACGCCAGTTTCGCGGTCTGTTCGCCGAGGCTCGTCTCCATCGTCGGGGCGAGGTTCACACCCGGCATTATCGGCACACCGGTGAACTGACCGCCGCGCACGTCTGTCAAGGGACGGGCCAAAATAGCTTCCAACTTGATACCGAGCTCTTTGGAGATCTTTTCGAATAATTCTTTAATGCCTGCTTTGGTCATGGAGTACGGTATCGGGATCTCGGCTCCGATCATTTGCCCTGTCGAGTCCATAATAAAGCTTCCGGGCTGGCCGTTGATGACGCCCTGCACGGCGACTTTTTCCACCGGGATACCAAGTTTTTCGGCGGCCTGCGTCGCCGCGGCAGTAAGCGCTTCCGTGAAAGGTTTCGCCGCCTCAGCATCCGCCAACGGCACGGCGGGAGCAGGAACGAGCGCCTGTTGGATAGCGCCCTCCGCGTTTAGCGTAAGGGTTACCGGCTGTCCGTCCAAGACGCCCTGCACCGAGGAGGTGCCCGCTACACCAAGCGTCTTCATACCGGAAGCGATCGCGGGCAGATCTTTTGACGTTATGTTGCCGGCGGCTACTTGAGTGGAGGTCACGTTCTTATTTTCAACCGTGTAACTGACAGGAAGCGTGACCTGTTGACCGCTTGCCAGAGTAAATCCGGCTTGGCCGTTCACAATAACGGGAAGTGGCGTTTTGAGATCAGCGGCCACTTTTTGGGCGCTTTCCTGGCTTAGCGGAACAGCAGCGGAAACCACCACACCCATCGCGACACCGCCTTGCACGACAAATCCCAGCTGCACGGGTGTGATCTGGCCATTTATCTCCCTATCAACCTGGCCCACGACAGCAACGGGTCCCGGTACTCCGAGCTTGCCGGCTATATTCTCCGCGCTCTTTTGGCTGATCGGCTGATTGAACTGCATTTGGGTTCCTACGATCGCATTATTTTGCACACTGTAAGAAATGGCTACTGGTATAGATATCGGCTGGCCTGTTTTTTCCGACGTCGCGGTCGCGGTCTGATGCGTATTGATAATGACCGGCGTGTTGATCCCGAATGTATTGGCCACGCTGTTCGCCGCCTGGACAACTTCTTGCTGGCTCATTTGACCCGTTGTCTGTATCTGGGCCGCCACGACCTGACCGTTCTGGACAATGAGATTCGCCTCGACCGTCTGTGTCTGGTTATTCATGGTATAGCTCGTCCGCGCGTTCACAGTCACCTGCCCAGTGACGCCCGCGCTCTGTATGAAATCAGCGACTGCTTGCTGGGTAGTCAATACCTGCGTCGTGGAAAGTTGAGTGCTGACCGCCACGCCACCCTGAACAACGGCCGTAACCTGAACAAGCCGGCCGTTGACCTGAGTGACCCCCTGAACAACGACCTGCCCGGGTATCCCGAGGCTCTCGGCGACCGCCTGCGCCACTTGCTGGGCCTGCGAGGCGTTGCT
Source organism: uncultured Planctomycetia bacterium (assembly GCA_964489945.1). GTDB lineage: Bacteria > Omnitrophota > Gorgyraeia > 2-02-FULL-51-18 > 2-02-FULL-51-18 > CAZBAY01. The sequence continues at coordinate 660 of CAZBAY010000128.1, read as the reverse complement.
GAGTTGAACGGCGGCCGTCGCGCGGGTGACATGGCCTTCGGCATTGAACGTAAATTGGGCCTGAACACTTCCCTGGGTCGCTGTTTCTACGGTAGCTTCAAGCGTAAGCTGATCTGTGGTGATCCCAAGATTCGCGGCCATCGCCGCGGCTGCAGTTTCGGTCTGGCCCTGGGTCGATACCGACTGGGTGGAAGCGACATGGGCGTTCGTCATTTTACCCGTGGCATTAAACTGGAATTGCCCCTCGGCGATCTGCCCCTGCCGGCCCTGGATACTGCCATTGACGGTCACGGTGCCAGCAGTCGGCATACCGAGGTTTTGGACCGTCTGCGATACGTCCGCCTGGCCCATCGTCGCGGGTGTCGTGATCTCGGCGCTCGTGACTTTATTTCCCTGCACGGTAAAGCTCACAGGAATATTTTGTTGTGTGCCGTTGACGGTCGCGGATGTCTGAGTGGATACCGTCACGGCTCCGGTCACTGTAAGGCCTTGGGTGGCCTGCGCCGCCGCCTGCTGGACTTCAGAAATATTGAGCACCAAAGGCGTGATGACTTGAGTACCCGTGACGACACCCCTCTGAACGGTGTAGTTGACCGCGACACTCGCCTGCTGACCGGACTCGAGCTTGACGGACTGCTGCGTGGTGACGGTAACAGGGAC
>CAZBAY010000127.1:0-2746 GCA_964489945.1 uncultured Planctomycetia bacterium | reverse complement strand
GGCCTTCGCGAAGGAAATGATGCGGAAGCTCTCCATTCCGACGGCGGAATTCGAGGTGTTCACCTCGTCGGGAAAGGCGATGGATTATGTCGCCAAAAAAGGCGTTCCCATCGTGATCAAGGTGGACGGTCTCGCGGGCGGCAAGGGGGTCGCCGTCGTCACGTCGATGCCCAAGGCGATGGAAGCGATCCACAAGAACATGGTGAAAAAAGTTTTCGGAAAAGCGGGTGAGAAGATCGTCATTGAGGAGTGTCTTGAGGGGGAAGAAGCCTCCATCATCGCCGTGACGGACGGTGAGACGGTGCGGCTTTTGGCCTCGAGCCAGGACCACAAGCGGATCTTCGAGGGGGATCACGGCCCGAACACCGGCGGAATGGGCGCTTATTCCCCCGCTCCGGTCGTGACGGAGGAGATCGAAAAGGAGATCCTCGCGAAAGTTTTTGTGCCGATCGTCAACGAAATGAAGGCGCTCGGGCATCCTTTTAAAGGTTTTCTCTACGCGGGGATCATGTTCACCGCGCAGGGATTCCGCGTGTTGGAATTCAACGTCCGCCTGGGGGACCCCGAAGCTCAGGCGATCCTGCCGCGCTTGAAGAACGATCTTCTCGACATTTTTCTAGCGGCGGTCGACGGGACGCTTTCCGGGGCCCAGCTCCAGTGGCGGGACGAGGACTGCGTCTGCGTCGTCATCGCCTCGCAGGGCTACCCGGATGATTACGAGGTAGGCAAAAAGATCGCGGGGCTTTCGACCGCGAAAGAGGGCCCAGGGATCCAGATCTTTCACGCGAGTACGAAGCGCCAGAACGGCGATTTCGTAACGGCCGGCGGGCGGGTGCTCAACGTCGTCGGATCCGGCCACGGGATGTTCGAGGCGTTGTCGCGGACCTACAACGCGGTAGAAAAGATCTTTTTTGATAAGATGTATTACCGGAAGGATATCGGCCACAAAGCGATCCGCGTTTTTAGATAAAGGAGCCTCATGAAACCGATCGTCGCGATCTTAATGGGCAGTGATTCAGATGCCGAAAGTTTGAAGCCATGCGGTGAAGTGCTCAGACAACTGGGCATTCCCTTTGTCGCGAAGGTCCTTTCCGCCCACCGCACGCCGGATGAAACCGTCGACTTCGTGAAAGCCGCGAAAAAGAATGGGTTCAAGGTCATCATCGCCGCCGCCGGCGGCGCCGCGCACCTGGCGGGGGTCGCCGCGGCGAATACGCCGCTTCCTGTCATTGGCATTCCGATCGAAACCTCTTCTTTAAAAGGAATGGACTCGCTTCTTTCGACCGTTCAAATGCCGGCCGGCACGCCTGTGGCGACCGTAGCCGTTGGTCCGGGGGGAGTGAGGAACGCCGCGTTCCTTGCGGCGCGGATACTCGCTTTGAGCGACGAAAGCCTTGAGCAGGCCCTTGAGAAATATAAGGAAGACACTAAGAAAAAAATTTTAGGTAAGGAAGTAACGCTTTAGTTTCATGAAGAAGATCCTCTTCGTTTGTACCGGCAACAGCTGTCGCTCCGTCATGGCGGAGGGACTTTTCCGCAAGGTCGCCGGTGAACGGCTCCATGAGTTCACCGTCGCCTCCGCGGGCGTCAGCGCGCCGGAAGGATTCCCGGCGACCCAGGAGACGGTGGACGCGATGAAGGAGGAGGGCGTGGACGTCACGCGTCATAGGAGCCGAAGACTTACGCCCCAGATGGTCCGGGAAGCGGACAAAATTTTCGTCATGGAAACAATGCACCGCGACATGGTGCTTCAACTTGCCCCGGAGGCAAAGCACAAGATCAGTCTCTTGACCGACGACGACATTCCGGATCCGATCAGGATGTCGGGACTTTTTTATAGGAACGTTCTGTCAACCATCCGTGACGCTTTAAAAAAAATCGTGGAGGGTCTCTAATATGCGGGTAGCCTTGGGCGCCGATCACGGCGGATTCAGCTTGAAAACGGAGATCAGTGATCTTTTGCGTTCCGAAGGGCATAAGACGCAGGACTACGGCACGAATTCCGCGGAAGCCTGCGACTACCCTTTATACGCGTATAAGGTCGCGAAGGCCGTGTCCGATCAAAAAGCGGACCTCGGGATCTTGATCTGCAAAAGCGGCAACGGCATGGCGATCGTCGCGAACAAGCTTCCCAATGTCCGCGCGGCGATCTGCTTTGACAAGAACGTCGCGACACTTTCCCGCCAGCACAACAACGCGAATATCCTCGTACTCGGTTCGGAGCATCTGTTCGACGACCCGGAGGAGATCGTGCGTTCGTGGCTGGGATCGGCTTTCGAGGGAGGCCGGCACAAGCGGCGTGTGGAACAGATCCGCGCTGTCGAGCAAAAAGTCGGGCTCGCGGAAAAGCCCGCGGCGCGATCCTCAAAGAAAAAGGTGACAAAAAGAAAATGAAAGCGCTTTTAAAGGCCGATCCCGAGATCTTCGACGCGATCTTCAAGGAAACGAAACGCCAGAACGAGAATATCGAGCTCATCGCGAGCGAAAATTTCACAAGCTTGGCCGTGATGGAAGCAGTGGGCTCCTGCCTCACGAACAAATACGCCGAGGGTTACCCCGGCAAGCGCTGGTACGGCGGTTGTGAGTGGGTGGACGTGGCGGAGAGCCTCGCGATCGAGCGGGCGAAGGCGCTTTTCGGCGCCGAGCACGTGAACGTCCAGCCGCATTCGGGTTCGCAGGCCAACGCGAGTATTTATTTTTCGATGCTGAATATCGGAGACACGGTCCTCGCGATGAACCTCTCGCA
>CAZBAY010000126.1:0-7063 GCA_964489945.1 uncultured Planctomycetia bacterium | reverse complement strand
ATCGCGCCCACCGTCGACATGCTGCAGGGCGCCACCACCATCGCGTCGATCTTCGCCGAGCCGCTCGAGATCTTGTCCGCGAAATCGTCCGCCGGCGCCACAAAAAGCCCCTTCGCTCCGCGGTAATGCCTCAAAAAATTTTGCCGGATCTCCGCCTGCGTTTTTCCCAGATCCAGCCCAAGTTCTTCCCGGAAAACCTGCACCGCGCTGGGGCTCAGGACCGCGTGGACCTCGTGCCCACGTGCCAGAAGCGCGCGGACGAGCCGCTCCCCTATCATCGCCCCGGACGCGCCGGTAATTCCTACAATAATACGTTTTATTTTAACATTTTTCTTTCTCGAAGTCAGGGGTTTTGTCCCCGGAAAACGGCCTAAACGCGTGATCATCGGTAAGTCTCCAGAAAAGTGAAAATAAGAAGCAGGATCCCAATCCACCCATTGATCGTAAAGAAGGCCGCGTGGATACGGCTCAGGTCATTTTCCGAAATAAGCGTGTGCTCGAGCTTCAAGAGAACCGCTGTCGCGACAACTCCCAACCAGTAAAGGATCCCGAGTCCCGCCGCGGCGCCGAACAGGGTCAAAAAAGCGACCGTCGCGATGTGGCAAATCTGCGAGATCCGAAGTGCCCTCGCCTGGCCGAACCGCACCGGGACGGAATGCAGCCCCCAAGCCCGGTCGAAATCATAATCCTGCAGGCTATAGATGATGTCGAATCCCGCCACCCAGAAAAGCACAGCCAACGCCAGCGGCACCGGCACCCAGGAAAATTGTCCCGTCACCGCCATCCACCCTCCCACCGGAGCGATCGCGAGGACCAGCCCCAGCGCAAAATGGCAGGAAAAATGAAAGCGCTTCACGTAGTGATAGCCGGCGAGCGCGACGAACGCGACGGGAGAAAGCTTAAGACAGAGCGGATTCAGCATCAAAGCCGAGAGAAAAAAAACGATGAGCGCCGCCCCCACCGCGATCCACGCGGCTTTCAATGAAAAAGCTCCCGTCAAAAGAGGACGGTTCTTCGTGCGGGGATTCTTCTCGTCGATCCTGAGGTCCACGATACGGTTCAAAGTCATCCCTGCCGTGCGCGCCGCCACCATCGCGAGCGTCACCCAGAAAAAGACCGCCGTCTCCGGCCGGGTCCGAGTGGCCAAAAGCATCCCAAGGTACGCGAACGGCAGCGCGAAAATTGTGTGCTCAAACTTGATGAGTTCAATAAAAGCTTTTATCTTCTGCATCGGCTCAATAAATTTTTAAGATCTTGTCCACTTTCGTCATGAGAAGGACCTTTTTAACGTGCTCGTTGGTATTCACGGCCCCAAACCGGAGTTTCCGCTCGGAGGCGATCTTCGCCATTTCGAGAAGCACGCCGATACCGGACGAATCAATGTATTCGATCTCTGAAAAATCGATCATCACATCCGATCCTTTTGCCTCGCGGACACAGTTAAAGAGTTCTTCCTTGGCGTCGAGGACCGATGTGTTCTCAAATTCACCCTTCAGGCGCAACACGGTGAGGTTTTTATCCGGCGTCTCCTTCTTGATCGTAAGTCCGCTCATGGTTTTCCCAGCCCCAGGCCCTGCCACACCGCGTCCACTTTTTTGACGGTCGCCTCGTCCATTTTGATCTCCTCCGGCCACACGCGCGTGTAGCCTTCCTCTTTCAGCTTCGTTGTCGCGTCGATCCCGACCTTCGATCCGAAATCCCGGACCGGAGCGGCGTGATTCAACGTATCCACGGGTCCCTCCACGAAAAAAAAATCGCGCTTCGGGTCGATGTTGTTGAAGACCGCGAGCGTCACCGCGCGCATGTCATGCACGTCGACGGATCTATCCACGATGATGACGACCTTCGTGAACGAAAGCTGGCCGAGCCCCCACACGGCATGCGCGACCTTCCGCGCCTGGTAGGGATACGTTTTGTCGATGGAAACAATGACGGCGTTGTTGAACGTCCCCTCCATCGGAAAATCCATGTCCTCGATCTCCGGGATCTGCTTTTTCAGGATCGGCAGAAACGTCCTTTCGATGGCCTTGCCCATGTAATAGTCCTCCATTGGGGGTTTCCCCACGATCGTCGTGAGATAAATGGGGTTCTTTCGCATCGTGATGCATTGAACATGAAAAGCGGGAAAAAGCTCGACCGGCGTGTAAACACCCGTGTGGTCCCCGAACGGCCCTTCGGGCCTCATGTCCTCGGGATCCACGATGCCCTCGAGCACGATCTCGCTCTCCGCCGGCACTTCGAGGTCCACCGTCTTGCAGCGGACAAGCTCCACCGGCGAGTTCCTTAAAAATCCGCTGAACAAAAGCTCGTCGAGCCCGTAAGGCAGCGGCACGACGCCGGAAAATACGGTCGCGGGGTCCGCGCCGATCACGACGGCGACCTCCATCTTGCGGTTGCGGCGTTTGGCCTTCTCCGAATGGATCGCTCCGTCCTTCTGCGTCTGCCAGTGCATGCCGGTCGTTTTTGCGTCATAAACGTGCATGCGGTAAACGCCCACGTTACGCTCTCCCGTTTCGGGGTCTTTCGTAAAAACAAGCGGAAGCGTGATGAAGCGCCCGCCGTCCTTCGGCCAGCATTTCAGGATCGGAAGATCAAAGAGGTTGAAGCCGTCCTTCAAAACAATTTCCTGACACGCGCCCGAAGTCACAAGGCGCGGAGGGATTTTCGAAAGATCCACGAGTTTCCCCAGAAGTTTGGCCTTGCCGGCGAAAGTCTTGGGAACTCCCTTCACGTCCAGAAGCTCACTGATCCTCCGGGCGCCGTCCTCCACGTTTTTGGCGCCCATCGCTATCGCCATGCGCTTATAAGAGCCGAACGCGTTGATGAGGACGGGGATCTTCGAGCCTTTTGGATTTTCAAATAAAAGCGCTTTGCCGCCACCCGGCGATTTTGAAACCCGGTCCGTGATCTCGGTGATCTCAAGCTCCGGGTCGACTTCTTTGGAGATCCGGACAAGCTCCCCTCCTTTTTCAAGCGCCGTGATAAAATCGCGCAAATTCCGGAAGGCAGCCATCAGTTCATCCCCTCGTACAACGTCACACTCCCAAGCATGAAGGATCTCGCACGGACATTCTTAAAGCCCGCGTCCTCCAGCTTCTTCACAAAAACCCTCGCCCTAGGAAAACGGGCGGCCGACTCCGTGAGGTACGCGGGCGGATAATCCTTTCCAAAAAGGACGGCGCCGTAAAGCGCCGCGAATGTCCTCATGTAAAATTTCCAAAAGGAACGGGCCGCCGCGTTCTCAGGCTCCGTGATGTCAAGAAAGCGGATCGCTCCCCCGTTCTTCAACGAACGACGCACACCCGAAAGGATCGCGTCGATATTTTCATAGATATTGCGGAGGACAAATCCCGAAACGACGAGATCGTACGGCTCGCTTTCAAACGGCAGTTCCTCGGCCTTTTTTTGGACAAGACGAAAACGGACTTTTCCGTTCAAGCCCGACCGCGCGTGCCGCCGCCTCGCGAAGTCAAGCATGGCGCCTGAAAAATCAAGACCCACTACCTCGCCGGAGCTCATCTTCCTCAGGGCATCCAGCGCGAGATCCCCCGTCCCGCACCCGAGGTCGAGCACACGCATCCCTGCCTTAACGGGTTCAAGGGCTTTCCGTCTCCATCGCCCGGCCATGCCCAAACTCGTAAGGTGATTAAAAAGATCATAGCGGGGCGCCAGTTTATCGAATAAGGTCTGGATATAGTCGGAACTCGGTTTTTCGGAGGAGATCATAGAAGTTTTAGGCTCAAAAAATACCCCAATATCTTACTACGGAAGCACTTAGATAACAAGGAGGACGGGCGGGTCGAACTAGACGAGGACTTCGCTTTTTTCTTTCGAATGCCCGTTCTGAGAGGCCTTTTCGGAAAAGCGCACGGAAACGACTTTGCTGACGCCCGTCTCGGCCATCGTGACGCCATACATCGCGTCGGCGAGGTTCATCGTGCGTTTGTTGTGGGTGATCAGGATGAACTGGGATTCGGCGATGAAATCTTTGAGAACGCGGCAAAAACGGTCGACATTCGACTCGTCGAGCGGCGCGTCGATCTCGTCCAGCACGCAAAAGGGGCTGGGTTTCACTTTGAACAATGCGAATAAAAGCGCGATCGCGGTAAGGGCCTTTTCCCCTCCCGACAACAGCGAGATGCTCTGGAGTTTCTTGCCCGGAGGGCGCGCGACGATCTCGATGCCGCTTTCAAGCACGTCGCTCTCGTCAAGCAGAATGAGCTCCGCGGTGCCTCCCCCGAAAAGCTGGCGGTAATAATCCGTGAAATGTTTCTGTATTTTTTGAAAGGTGTCCGTGAAAAGCTCGCGTGTCGTCCGGTTGATCTTCAGGATCGCTTTGTGGATGTCGTCCTTGGCTTGGACAAGGTCCTCGTGCTGTTTCGTCAGGAAATCAAAACGCCCCTTCATCTCGTCGTGCTCTTCGATCGCGACGAGATTCACCGGCCCCATCTTATTAAGCTTGTCTTTCTGGGCCTGGATATCGGCCTTTGCCTGCTCAATGTCGAAGGGCTGGCCCCCTTCTTGTTGGGCCCCCTCCGGAGCGCCCTGGGACCAGGCCGCGGTGCCTTCGGCCACGAGGTCCACCTGATAGGCGTTAAAAATTCTTTCCTTCAAGCGGTCGATCTCATACTTGATCTCCGTGCTCTCGAGATCATACGCGTGCAGTTTCTGTCGCGCTTCGTCGAGAAAGAGATGCCTCTCCTGCCGTTCTTTTTCCAGTTCGGCCAGCTCGTTCATGACCCCTGACCGCTCACGGCGGACTCCCTCGACCGCCCTCAGGATCTCATCGCGCCTGGATGAAAAACCTGCCGATTCATTTTCCAATGCCGCGTTTTCAGCTTCAAGCGCCTGTTGGCGCCCGACGGATTCCTCCGCTTCCCTCTCCGAGGCCGCAAGGGACGCCTCCTGCCCGCCTTTGGATTCCAAAAGCCAATTTCTGTCTTTCTCGCTCTTCTCGCGCTTGGCTGTGAAGTGGCTCTGTTGGGAGCGGGTCTCCGCGAGCCTCACGAGGGCGGATTCTTTTTCGCTCTGGCGGGATTCGGCGCGGCTGCGGCAGTCCACCAGTCTTTGATTGAGCGCCTTATCCTCCGCGTCCCACAAGGCGACCGAATCCTCGATCTCTTTCTCTTTGGCGCTCAACGCGTTCTGCTCGCCCAAAAGCTCCTGCGTCTCCGCGGAAATAACGGAAAGTTTTTCCTCCACTTTTTTCTTGGAGGCTTCCGTGTGGCTACGGCGGCTCTGCTCTTCCACAACTTGCCCGTGAATTTTGACCGCTTCTTCGTGGAAGTTCCGGATCTCCGCGTCAAGCGACGCGTCTTCATCGGGCCCGGGCGCGGCCTGCCCTCTCCCTGACATAGCTTGGAAGATCGCCCAGATCTTGTCTTTGAGGCCCGTGATGCGCGCCTGAAAGCGGGCGATCGCGGAGTGCCCGCCTTCTTCGCCAAAAAGGGTCGGATTGAGAGACATCTCAAACTCACGGACCTCTTGAAGGAGGGACTCTTCTTCGCGGCTCAGTTTCCGCAGGCCCATTGAAAACGCCGCGCTCTGGGCGCGCAGCTTGGCGATCTCGCTCTGCAAATGGGCCCGTTTATTGGCCCGGTCAAAAAGCTCGTTCCGCGCGGACTGCTCCTCGGCCTGCGCCTGCCGGATCGCGGCGTCAATGGTCGCGAATTCCGCTTCGGCCGACCCAAGGAAAGCGCGCCCCTCATTTTCTTCCCTCTGGGACGAGGCGAAGTCCTCATCGAGGCGCCGGGTCTCCGCGTCGAACTCGGAAAGACGTTTCCGCGCCGCCTCAGCCTGTTTCAAAAGATTTTCCCGCCGCGCGGCCAACTCCCCGACCCGTTCCCGGTTCAGAAGGCTCCGGTCCTGGTTCCCGCGGATGCGGGAGGCCGCCGCGAGCTCCTCGGATTGCAGCTCCCGCAGCGAATTCTCCAAACGCTCCAGCGCGCCGCGCTTTTGCTCATAAGTCGACTCGAACGAACGCGTCACTTCAAGACAGCGCGCCTCTTCCTCCTTCAGCGCGCGAAGATTTTCCTCCCTCGACTTCTTGCGGTCCTCAAAGATCAGGAATTCCCGCGAGGCGACAGAAAGTTCAAGCTGCTTCAGCTTTTCAAATTCTTTCCGGTACACTTCCGCTTTTTTTGCCTGACGCTCGACCGAACCGATCTGGCGTTTCACCTCGGCGATGATGTCGTTGATGCGCGTGAGGTTGAACTCCGTCTGCTCTAGCTTCCTCAGCGCTTCTTTCTTTTTCGATTTGAATTTCGTGATGCCGGCGGCTTCCTCGAAGATCTCGCGCCTCTCTTCGGGTTTCGAATTGAGGATGACGTCCATTTTCCCCTGTTCGATAATGGAATAGGACTCGGTGCCGATGCCGGTGCCCATCAGCATCTCGTGGATATCCTTCAGACGGACGACGTTTTTATTGATGAGATATTCGCTTTCTCCCGAACGGTAGAGGCGCCGCGTGATCGTCACCTCTTCATAATCGATCGGCAGGATCCTGGCTTCATTGGAAATCGTGACGGACACTTCGGCGAGATTGAGCGGCTCCTTGAGATTGGAGCCGTTGAAAATGACATCCTCCATGCTGGAACCGCGGAGGGATTTGGCGCTTTGCTCGCCCAGGGACCAGCGGATCGCGTCGGAAATATTCGACTTGCCGCAGCCGTTCGGACCCACAATGGCGGTGACTCCAGGCTCAAACTGGATCACCGTCTTATCGGAGAAGGACTTAAAGCCTATCAGCTCGAGCTTCTTGAAGTACAAGGCGCCCTCTTAAGATGGTTAAACTTGGTAAATCTTAGTTAAAATATAGTAGCAGGATTGTGGTGGGAAGTCAAGCGAAATACTATATATAGTGCAAAAAGGGGCTAATAAGCGAGGATATTGTAGCAGGAATCGACGAAAATGACTTCGAAAGTGATGCACCGGCTGAGGGAACTGAAGAGAAAAAGCGCGGTGTCTCCCACTTCTTCGGGCTCGGTGTTCCTCTTGAGGGGCGCCTTTTCCCGAACAATCTTGAGGATGTCGGTGAAAGCAGCGATCCCCCGCGCCGCGAGGG
>CAZBAY010000125.1:0-3064 GCA_964489945.1 uncultured Planctomycetia bacterium | reverse complement strand
CGCGGTCCATGCTGGTGAGAAGGATCTCGCCGGCGCCGAGCTTTTCCACCTGCTTCGCCCACTCCAATACGTCCAAACCGGTCTCTTTGCGTCCGCCGTGCGTGTACACCTTCCACTTATTTTTCCGTGAGAGGTCTTTTTTGGCGTCGATCGCCACGACGATACATTGTGAGCCGAAACGCGAAGCGGCTTCTTTTATAAGATCCGGGCGGTTCACCGCGGCCGTATTGATCGATACCTTGTCCGCGCCGGCGCTCAAAAGTTCCCGGATATCTTCCAGGGTTGAGATCCCCCCGCCGACCGTAAGCGGCATGAAAACCCGCTCGGCCGTCCGCCGCACGACATCGAGAAGGATCTTCCGCTTCTCATGGGAGGCGGTGATATCCAAAAACACAAGCTCGTCGGCGCCTTCTTTATCGTAAAGCGCGGCGCATTCGACCGGGTTGCCGGCGTCGCGTAGTCCCAGGAATTTTGTGCCTTTGACGACGCGGCCGTTCTTCACGTCGAGGCAGGGGATCAGCCGTTTTGTGAGCATAAGCGGACCGCCTCTTTCAGCGAAAATTTTTTCTCGTAAAGCGCCTTGCCGATGATGACGCCGGTGATGTTTTTTTGTTTCAGGTCCATGAGTTGCGAGAGATCCAAAAGCTCGCCGATGCCGCCGGACGCGATCACGTCCATTTTGACGGCCTGGCTGAGCGCTTTGATCTGTGAGATCGAAGGACCCCGCATCATGCCGTCCTTCATAATATCCGTATAAATAACGGTGCGGGCGCCCTGCGCTTCGACCTCTTTGGCAAGGTCCAACGCCCTTGTTTTCGTCACTTTTGTCCACGCGTCTGTCGCCACATAGCCTTCGAGCGCGTCGATCCCGACAATGATCTTCTCGCCAAACTCGGAGAGCGCCTCTTTCACGAATCCTTTATCGAGGCAGGCCTTCGTGCCTAGAATGACCCAGCGCGCTCCCATCCCGATATAAGTTTTTGCCGTTTTCAGCTCACGGACTCCTCCGCCCACCTCCAGAGGAACGCTGACAGAGGCCAGGATCTTGTGGACACAATCCAGATTCTTTGGGATCCCCTGCAGCGCGCCGTCGAGGTCCACGACGTGGATCCGCTCGGCGCCTTCGTCCTGAAAGCGCCCCGCGACATCGCCCGGATCCTCGCAATAGACCTTCTCTTCTTTGAACTGTCCCTGCAAAAGCCGGACGACTTTTCCGCCCTTCAGGTCAATGGCCGGAATAGGGATCATACGTTTATGAAATTCTTGATGATCCGTAAACCCGAGACCTGGCTTTTTTCCGGATGAAACTGTGTCGCGAAAACGTTGTCCTTCCAGATCGCCGAGCAGAATTCAGGACCGTAGGGCGTGGTAGCTACCGTCCACGACGGGTCCTTCGGAACTCCGTAAAAGGAATGTACAAAATAGAAACTCTCCTTACTCCCAATTCCTTTAAAAAGTGGACAATTTTTTTTTCGCAGGCGCAGTGAGTTCCACCCCATGTGAGGGATCTTGAGCTTTCCGCGAAAGCGGCGGACGATCCCCGGTACGATCCCCAGGCCTTTTACCGTTTCTCCCTCCCCACTCTCTTCGCTTGCCTCAAATAGAAGCTGAAGGCCCAGACAAAGGCCCAGGTACGGAATGCCGTCCGCGATCTTTTCCTTGATCAGATCGGCGAGATCGCGCCTTTTAAGCTCTTCCATGGCCCCGCCAAAAGCCCCGACGCCCGGAAGAACGATCTTCTCGGCCCGGTCAATGTCGCGGGCGCTCGAGGTGACCACCGCCTTCGCGCCATTTTTCTCAAAAGCCTTCTGGACGCTGCGGAGATTCCCCATACCATAGTCAATGATCGCTATCACAATTTCCCTTTGGTGGAAGGCACGCCCTTCGCGCGCGGTTCGGCGCTGGTCGCCCAATCGAGCGCCTTCGCGAGCGACTTGAACGCCGATTCAATCATGTGGTGAGGCTGTTCGCCCGAAATAAAGTCCATGTGAAGCGTCATGCCCGCGTGACCGGCGAACGACTCCCAAAAATGCTTCGCGTCGGCGAGCGTGTAGCCCTGCTTCGTTGCCTTCGCCCGGAGCGCGGGATGTTCGATCCACCGGGTTTTGGGGCCGGTGTGCATATGGAAAGAGCCCCGGCCGCTCAGGTCCAGGCTCACACGCGTTTCGGTGAGCGCCTCATCGAGCGGCGCGCGGAAATCTCCGAAGCGTCTTATCCCTTTTTTATCGCGGAGCGCGGCCTTGAAAGCCTGACCGAGAGCGATGCCAACATCCTCATTCGTGTGGTGCGAATCAATGTGAAGGTCGCCCTTGGCTTTCAGCCGGATATCGAATAGGCCGTGTTTGGCGAGTGTCTCTAGCATGTGGTCGAGGAATGCAATACCGGTTCGGACGCTGGCTTTCCCGGAACCGTCGATGACGACCTCGGCCGCGATATCCGTTTCTTTAGTTTTCCGCTTGATAACTGCGCGTCTTTTCATGTTAGCCCCTTTTGTCAAAACGAACTTTCACCGAATCCACGTGTTTTGTGAGCCCCTCGAGATTGCCGATATGCTCGATCGGAGCCCTCACCTTTTCGAGCGCGCGGCGTGAGTAGGAAATAATATGCGAGCTTTTCATAAAATCCGAGACACCGAGCCCCGAAAAAAAGCGCGCCGTGCCGTTCGTCGGCAGCACGTGACTCGGGCCCGCTATGTAATCGCCGACCGCCGTCGGCGTGTACGACCCGATAAAGATCGCCCCCGCGTGCTTTACGTCCTTTAAAATTCTCTGAGGGTTCTTCACCATGATCTGCAAATGCTCAGGAGCGATCTGGTTCACGACGTCGACACCCTGCTTCAAGTTCTTCACGACGACGATGTATCCCTTCGCCGGCACTTTTTTGATGATCTTCGCCAGGCGCTTCGAGGTCGTCACGAGGATCGCCGTTCCCATGTGGTGCTCACTCTGCGCCAACAGATCGGCCGCCACGAAATCAGGATCCGAATAATCGTTCGCGAGGATCACGACCTCCGTCGGGCCCGCCACCATGTCGATGTCGCAGTAGCCGAACACCTGGCGCTTGG
>CAZBAY010000124.1:0-4090 GCA_964489945.1 uncultured Planctomycetia bacterium | reverse complement strand
CGCTTCCTCGAGGAGGAGTGGTTCTACGAGGCGATCACCGAAACCTATATCCCGCTGATAAAAGTTTTCCAGTCCCTCCTCCGGGACGGTGTAGACTTCCGCATCACGATGTCGCTGACGCCGACGCTTTTGTCGATGATGCGCGACCCGCTCCTTCAGTCCCGCTATGTGAAGCACCTCAACCGCCTCATTGACCTTTCGGCCAAGGAAATGGAGCGTACACGCAATGACGGCGCGTTCCAGACCCTGGCGCGCATGTACCACGGCCTTTTCACGGAAGCGCGTGAGATTTTCTGCAACCGTTATCACAACGACCTGACACGTGCTTTCAAGGAGGTCCAGGACGCGGGAAAGCTTGAGATCATCACCTGCTTGGCGACGCACGGCTTCGCGCCGCTGATGGAGGTCAACCGCGAGGCGGTCCGCGCGCAGATCCGCGCGGGCGCGCAGCTTCACGAAAAGATCCTGGGGCGGAGACCGCGGGGGATCTGGCTGGCGGAATGCGGTTATTTTCCCGGCGTGGACGAGATCCTGAAAGAAGAGGGGATACGTTTTTTTCTCGTCGACACTCACGGGATCCTCTTCGGAAGCCCCCGGCCCAAGTATGGTGTCTTCGCGCCGGTGTACTGCAAGTCGGGCGTGGCGGCTTTCGCGCGCGACATGGAATCGTCGAAAAGTGTTTGGAGCGCGGAAGAGGGTTACCCGGGTGACGCCAATTACCGCGAGTTTTACCGCGACATCGGCTTTGATCTTGATTACGATTACATCAAGCCGTACCTGAACGGCGACGGCTCGCGGATCAACACCGGCATGAAGTATTACAAGATCACGGGCCAGACGATGAACAAAGAGCCCTACGATCCCCATTGGGCGAGAGAAAAAGCGGCCGAGCACGCGGGCAATTTCATGTTCAACCGTGAAAAGCAGGTGGAGTACCTCTCGGGGATCATGGATCGGCCTCCGCTTCTGGTTTCCCCCTACGACGCGGAGCTTTACGGGCATTGGTGGTTCGAGGGCCCCCAATGGCTGGAGTTCCTTTTCCGGAAAATGCATCACGACCAGAACACGGTCAAAACCATCACGCCCATCGAGTATCTTGAGAAATTTCCGCGCAACCAGGTGATCACGCCGTCGATGTCGAGCTGGGGCTACAACGGGTACGCCGAGGTCTGGCTCAACGGGTCGAACGACTGGATCTACCGCCATCTCCACAAGGCGTCCGAGCGGATGATAGACTTCGCCAACCGGCGGCCCGACGCGCAGGGCGTCGAAAGGCGGGCGCTCGACCAGATGGCGAGGGAGCTTCTCCTGGCGCAGTCGAGCGACTGGGCCTTTATCATGAAGACCGGCACGCACACGTCCTACGCGTCCAAGCGCACGAACGAGCATCTGGAGCGTTTTACGCGGCTTTGGACGCAAGTGAATGAAAATGTTATAGACACGAACTATCTGCAAAGCATAGAATCTACGGATAATATTTTCCCGGATATTAATTACCGGATCTACGCGTCATAAATAAATATATAAATCGAAAACAAGGAGGAAAGGGCATGTCGAAGAAGATCGGTTCATGGTTTTTGATCACGGGTTTATTGTTCATTTCGGGCTGCGCGACCGGCAGGAATTATCAGACGGATATTGACGCGTTGAATTCCCGGGTTTCTTCCCTCCAGGGGGAACTTTCCCAGAAAGACCAGGAGATCGCGAGGCTTCAGAGCCAGATGAGCCAGCAGGAAGCGGCGCTCGCCCAGGCGGATGCCGAGAAAAGGATGCTGAAGGACCAGCTCGACGCGACGATGGCGAAAATGCAGGCTGAAAAGGCGCGTCAGGCGAAACAGGCGTCCACCGAATCCGATTTGAAGTGAAAACCCGGACGGAGAAAGATTCGCTCGGCACGCTCGAGATCCCCGGGGACGTTTATTACGGGATCCAGACCCACCGCGCCGTCCAGAATTTTCCCGTCAGCGGTTTAAAAGCGCATCCCCGGCTCATCGACGCCTATCTTTACGTAAAAAAGGCCGCGGCGATCGCCAACCGCAAGGAAGGTGATCTTTCCTCCGACATGGCGGAGGCGCTCGTCAAGGCTTGCGATGAGATCCTCGGGGGAAAGCTGCGCGACCAGTTTCCCGTCGATGTTTTTCAAATGGGGGCGGGCACGGCGTTCAACATGAACCTGAACGAGGTGCTGGCCAACCGCGCCAATGAACTGCTCGGTTCCGCGAAGGGCAGTTACAGCCCCATCCATCCCAATGACCATGCCAACATGGGGCAGTCGACCAACGACACGTTCCCCACGGCCGTCCGCATCGGGCTTTCGCTTATCCTCAAGGAGACTCTTCACGGCCCGCTGGAAGAGTTGGAAAAAGCGTTTTCCAAAAAAGGCAAAGAGTTCGACCCCATCTTAAAATCGGCGCGGACGCATCTGCAGGACGCGGTGCCGATCCGTCTCGGCCAGGAATTCGCGGCGTACGGCGAAGCGATCAGAAAATGCCGGCTTTCTCTTTTGCACGCGGAGGATTCTCTCCGGGAACTCGGGATAGGCGGAAGCGCCGCGGGCACCGGCATCAATACGGCGCCGCATTACCGGGAAGGTTTCATCAAGGAGCTTGAATGGCTGACCGGCCTCAAGCTTCATCCGGCCGCGGATATGCGGGAAGCGATGCAAAGCCAAAGGCCGCTTGCGGAAGTTTCGGCATCGCTCCGGAATCTCGCGCTTGAGATCACGCGCATCGTGAACGACCTGAGGCTCCTTTCGTCCGGTCCCACGACCGGCTTCTGGGAGATCAATCTTCCCGCCGTGGCGCCCGGATCGTCCATCATGCCAGGGAAGGTGAATCCCTCGGTCCTCGAAATGGTCAACATGGTCGCTTTCCAGGTGATAGGCTGCGACACCGTTGTGGCGTACGCGGTGCAGGCGGGTCAGCTCGAACTCAACGTCATGATACCGGTCATGGCCTTCAATTTGAATTTTGCCGCCACGATATTCGGCAATGCGCTGACGATCCTTCGGGAAAAGTGCGTTGAGGGGATCACGGCGAACAAAGAACGCTGCCAGCATTACTCGGAATCCAGCATGGGCCTGGCGACGGCGCTCAATCCCACCATTGGCTATGCCAAGGCGGCGGAGGTCGCCAAGGAAGCGCTCGCGTCCCACAAGACGATCGTTCAGGTGATCCGTGAAAAGAAAATTTTGACCGAAGAGCAGATCAAGAAAGTCATGGATCCGGTCAAAATGACGGAACCGGGGATACCCGGAAAATGAGGAAAGATTTGAGGTTGATTTTAAAAGGGACTGATGGCAGAATAGGGCCATCTTACGGAGCAAACCAGGACCAGAGACAAGGATGAGCACCCTCGTGAAAGAAGAGACCCAAACCGCATTTTCCAAAGGCCTCGAAGACATCGTTGCTGCCGAGAGCAAGATCTGCTCGATCGACGGCAGGAATTCCAAGCTCCGTTACCGCGGGTATGAGATCCACGACCTGGTTCAGAACTCAAATTTCGAGGAGATCGCCTATCTTTTGATCCACGGTGATCTTCCGACAACCGCTCAGCTCGCCGACTTCAGGGCGAAGCTCGCGAAGGAGCGGGAGATACCGGCGGAGTTGGCCAGATCCATTCAAGCGTTCCCAAAAACGACCCACCCGATGGCCGCGCTGCGGTCTGGTATTTCGCTTTTATCCCACTTTGACGCCGAGGCGGATGATCTGTCCAGGGAATCCAATTTACGCAAGGCGATCCGTTTGATCGCCCGCACACCGACGATCGTGGCGGTTTTTGAGCGGTCCAGGCGCGGGGAGAAGCTTATCGCCCCGAATCTCGACGCGTCGCTTTCGACCGCGGCCAATTTCCTTTACATGCAGAGGGGAAAAGAAGCCGGTCCTCTCGAAGCCAAGACGCTCGACAAATATCTCATCATGCTGGCCGAGCACGACCTCAACGCGTCCACGTTCGCCGCGCGCGTGACGGTCTCGACGCTCTCTGATATTTATTCCGCGGCGGTATCGGCCGTGGGCGCCCTCAAGGGGGACCTTCACGGGTCGGCCAACAGCCGCGCGATGGAAAGCCTCCTTGCGATCGGCGACGTCAA
>CAZBAY010000123.1:0-3535 GCA_964489945.1 uncultured Planctomycetia bacterium | reverse complement strand
GCCCATCGTTATCAGCCAAATTTGGTTTTTCGCTTCGCCGGCGCTGTACAAAAATGAAAAGCGCGCGGTTCTTCCGCTCATCGCCCTCACGTCCGTTTTATTCCTCATCGGCGCGGCCTTCTCTTTTTTGGTCGTCATGCCGATGGCGCTCAACTTTTTCATCAGCATGCAGACGGAATTCTTAAGGCCGATGATCTCCGTGAAGGAATACGTCGGGTTTTTGTCGATGATGACGCTGGCGTTCGGCATCGCTTTTAACCTGCCGGTCTTCGTCATAGCGTTCGTGCTGACGGGCCTCTGGGATTCAAAGGGCCTGGCGCGCTATCAAAAACACGCGATCGTTCTCATCTTTATCCTGGCCGCGGTGCTGACGCCGGGGCCGGATATCGCCAGTCAGTGTCTTTTGGCTGTGCCGCTCGTCATTTTGTTTGAATTGAGCGTCTTAGCCGCGAAGGCGATCGAATTTTTGAAAAGAAAACAACGAAAGAGGGAGATTGCTTCGCAATAACATTATGCTCCGGTGGCAGATCTATTTAGCCGTTCCCGTTCTTCTCATTCTCGGTTACGCCGTGTATGGCGCGGTGCGGTACACCCGGATGATCAGCGGCATTTTTCTGAGCCTTGTCTACAAGCCGCCGCTTGAGCCGATCCTGTCCTCCGTGGGGGAGAAGGTCACGATCCTCGACTCGGCGGACCGGGAGATCGAAGCGCTTGTCGTCGAGTCGAACGACGCACGCAAAGTCGTCATTTTTTGCCACGAATCCGGCTGTTTGAAAGAATCTTGGGAAAAATACGCCTACTTTCTTCCGGCGATGGGCTATCATGTCGTGAGTTTTGATTTCAAAGAGGCCTCCGAGGAAGAGGGATCGAATGCCCTGTCGCAGTGGCCGACCCAGGACGACGTGGAGAAGCTCCTCAAAGTCATTCATTGGTCCCGGAAGGCTTTCCGGCCGGACATCAAGGTCTTCCTTTTTGGCGTGTCGAACGGCGCGGACATCGCGTTCGCGGCCTCATTTATTGATGAGGACGTGCGGGCCGTCATCGCCGACGGGCTTTTCTCAATGAAGGAGATCTTCCGCGATTATATCCGGAAATGGGCGCCGATACTCGTGAAGCCGAATCTTTTCGGCGAAAATTATCCCGCCTGGGTCGTGAACAGTTTTACGAATTTAAGTTTCTGGTATTCACAGCGCCAGTCTAAAAAACTGTTCATTGACGTCGAAACACTCCTTAAGAAACCGCACAAACCGCTCCTCATGATCCATGGAGAAGCGGACGATTATATTCCCGAAAGACACCAAAAACTTCTTGAAAAGCTGAACCGCGGCCGGACGACGATGAGGCATCTGGTCATTCCGAAGGCCAAGCATAACCAAGCCGTACAGGTACAGAGAGATCTCTATGAAAAAAATATCGTGGATTTTCTGGACGGCATTTAGCGCGGCCGTTTTCGCGTTCTGGGCTGGTTTTGCCCAGGCGGATGACGCGCTTTTGGCGGGACTGGCCGGAATGAAAAGCGCCGCAGGCTTGGATGCCGAAAAAGGGAAACTTGCCGCGCTTCTGGAGGAGGGGATACGCTCGTACGAGGGGCTGCGCGACTACCGGGCGGTCTTCGAAAAAACAGAGCTTTCCAAAGGCGCCCTCGGCCCCACCGAAAAGATCTACCTCAAATTCGAAAAGCCCTGGAAGATCTACATGGGCTGGCTCAACACGCACAAAAAAGGCCTTCAGCTCGTTTACGAGCGCGGCAAGCACGACGGTAAGCTCGCGATCCACAAGCCCGGGCTCTTTCTAGGGCTGGCGCCGGTGATCTTTTTGGACCAGAACAGCCCCTGGGTGCGTGAGGGAAGCGAAGCCTACAATATTGAGGACGCCGGCATCGGCACGTTCCTTTTTGATTTTACGAAAGCGGTCCTCCGAGGCGCGCGGGAAAATAAACTGAAAGTCACCTTTCTGGAGAACGCGGAAGGCGGCGAAAAAGCCGACGTGACGTTCGTCGGTTCAGAGAAGGACAAGGATTTCTTCGCGTACCGCGTCACGGTGGTCTTTGACGGGGAAAATCATCTTCCGGTGTGGATGGAACTTTTTGACTGGCAGGACAAGACGACGGGCGTTTACGCTTACGAGGACCTAAAGCTGAACGTAGGGATCGATGACGATTTTAAACGCCAGTCCAACCGGCATCTTTTTAAAATATACTCTCCCCAAACCGACCGCGCCCAAACCAAACCTCAGAATTTCGCCAAGCGGTAACTCACGCGTAGGACTGGCCCTTCCAGACGGATCTTCGCTTCAGGACGATCCGCGCGATGCAGTTCAAAAGAATTCCGATCATGACCAAAGACCCGAGAAGATGGAGCGTTGCGTACCAGGGATTGACTTTGACCGCGCGGTTGCCTTGAAAGCGGATCGCGGTGATCCAAAGGCAGACGGCGAGGCTGGCCGCGAGGAGAGCCGCTGAAAACATTTCGGATCCGGACCATTTCGCCCAGAGTTCAAAAAAAAGGACAAAATACGGAAGGCATGAGAAAAGAATGAAGAGAAAAATTTTGTGCGAGATCGCCCAACTATTTTTGTTGAAGAGATACGTGAATATCCTCGTCCAGCCCGTCCGGATGTCTTTCAAAGAGCTGTACATACGCGTCGAGTAAAGGCGCGTACCGTCGAGGAATTGCACGAAATACCCCGCGGCCCGCGTGCGTTTGGCCTGTTCGACGTCTTCCACAACCTCCTGCCGGACGGCTTCATTGCCTCCCGTTTTTTCGTACACTTCTCTTCGGACAAGAATGAACTGGCCGTTGGCGAGTGTGACCTCTCCTTTCGGCGCGTTGATCTTCTCGGGGTTGAACCAAAGGGCGAGACTTGCCACCGCGAGCGGTTGGACCGTTTTTTCCCAGAAACTCCTGGATTCAGTCTCGGGGGCGAGCGTCAGGAAATCTATCTTGCGTTCGACCGCGCAGCCGAGCGCCGTCGAAAGGCTTTCGGGCCGGTGCGTTGTGTCGGCGTCGGTGAAAAGAAACCATTCTCCCTCGGCGGCTTTCGAGCCGGTGAACATCGCGTAGTTTTTTCCGGTCCAGCCGCTCGGAAGCTTTTCGATGCGGATATTTTTCACCGCGATCTTTGAGCCGAGCTTGGCGCGTTCGATGAGTTCAGACGTTTTATCGGAAGACCGGTCGTCTACCACGACGATCTCAAAACGCGGATAGGTTTGTTTCAGAAGATGCGTGAGGCAATTCTCAATATTTTTTTCCTCATTGCGCGCGGGGACGATCACCGATACGAGCGGCGGGTCCGGAAGCTCAAAAGAAGAGGGGGCGAGCGGAGGATGGGTTTTGCGAAAGCGCGTCAACCAGACGGCGCGCTTGGTCCAGACGACAAAAATGAATCCCAGCACGGCGAGCCAAACCGGCTCAGGAGAGAGAATAGCCACCGTCAACGGTAAGGGTTTGTCCGTAGATCCAGTCGGATCGGGGTGACAGAAGGAACGCGACGACATCGGCGAGGTCTTCGGGTTTTCCGAGGCGCCCACCCGGTG
>CAZBAY010000122.1:0-8780 GCA_964489945.1 uncultured Planctomycetia bacterium | reverse complement strand
CACGGCCCCTCGGGTATTCTTTTCGGGGGGCCTGCGCTAGATTTGCAGGGGATCAGCAGTGTTGTGTGGACGCGCACACGATTCGTTCTCTCGCAGGCGCCTTCGGCGCCCAACGGGCCTCAGGACCTACGATAGACGCTGCGGCCTGTCCCCGAAAAGAACGACCCTCGGGGCCTTCGCGCGTAGTCCAAATTTTATGTATAATGAACGTCTATGGGTACAAAAAGCAGAATCTTAGCGAATCTCGGCAAGGTTTTGAAAGTCTTAAAGAGGGAGAATAAACAGTGGAAGGTGCCGATTGTCGGGACGTTCGCGCATGGAGAGAACGCGCCTTTTAAGATATTGATCTCCACGGTGCTAAGTCTTCGCACCAAGGACTCGACGACGGAGGGGGCGAGCCATCGGTTATTCGCCTTGGCCGATACGCCCCGGAAGATGCTCACATTGAGCGTCCTCGAGATAGAAAAGGCCATCTATCCTGTTGGGTTTTACCACACCAAAGCCAGAAATATTCTGAAGATCTGCCAAATCCTTTTAGATCAATACGGCGGAAATGTGCCGGATGATCTAGAAAAACTTTTGCTATTTCCGGGAGTGGGGAGGAAGACCGCAAATCTTGTTGTCACCATAGCTTACGGCAAGCCAGGTATCTGCGTAGATACCCACGTCCACCGGATCAGCAATATCTGGGGGCTGGTAAAAACCAAGAGCCCAGATGAGACTGAATTTGTGCTAAGAAAGGTCCTGCCCAAACGTTACTGGACGACGTTCAACGATATCCTTGTGGCCTATGGCCAAAACCTCTGCGTGCCGATCTCTCCCTTTTGCAGCCGCTGCAAAATAAGGCGCTTTTGTCCCCGCATTGGCGTCCACCACAGCCGCTAACGGCTTAATCAAATTAAAATAATTCTTATCTCTGTTTGACTCTTTTAAATGGGTAGTGTAAAATTCAATTAAGATTGATTAACAGGATTCATTTTCACAGGAGATTGAGATGAGTTCAGGCCTACCTTCGCGTTATGTCCTTCTTGCCGCAATCATCGCATTTGTGCCCATTTTCAATTCTTCTGACGCTTGGGCCGAGGACTCAAAATCCGACCCCGCTCTTAAGAGGGAATACCACGTTTCGTATCACTCCTACGTTGAAAATGACAAAAGGCAGGAAACCGAGGAGGAGATCAGCAAAAAGCCTCGCAACAAAGATGCCTCTTATGCCCGAAAGTATTACAAGCAGGAGCGGTTTGAGTCAGGCATCATCCCGAAGCCGGGGGTGACGCGCACAGCAGTCCAGGAGCCGATGAAACAAAAGGAAGCCGATGCGAAAGAGAAGCAGAAGGAGCTGAAGCTCAAGGGGTTGGATGTGATCTGCGTTCCGGGCGTCGACGAAAACCAGGATCCGCGGGAGATCGCTTATGTAGTCGCGAAGCCAGTCGACAATCCCAATAAGAAATATGTTTTTAACCGGGACATGATCGGCCCTGATGGCTATGTGGGGTCCATTCACTGCGCGGTCGAAGAGGTGAAGTACGCGACAGGGGAGATCAAGCAACGAGACAAACTATGTCCGCCCGAGGTGCTAAACACGCCCTATCAAATGGCGAATGTTAAAGCCTACGAAGGCGTTGTGGAGGTACGCAATCTCCGTTGGGAAATGACCGAGGACGGCAAAATGAGGCAGGTGCCTGGCAGCACCTATCTCTTGGGCCCGGGTCAGCCCTACACTCATTCGTCATCGGACCCCTGCGGCTGGGGCTCTGCCTGCTTGTACCCTTGGCTCGGCGAGTGCCCGTGCTACGAGCCGCCGGTGCTTCCGCAGCCGCCGGTAGAGATGCCGACGGAGGGCACCGCGCGCCGTGACCTAATTCCTCCCCCGAGTGACGACGATACTGTTCCAGCTTGATGGGTGCTTGTTAGTTCCTTGGGGCGTCGAAAAATTTGGCCTATACACTCTATAAGAGCCTTGACCGGTCTCAGTTTGTTTTAATCCTCTTCGCACTTCTTTCCGCTCCGCCATTGATGGGCGGCTTTGGTTTTACGCCTGAATTTGTTTTCAGAAGCCTGACGATAGCAGCGCTCCTGCTATATATCACGAAACGTTCGTTTTTCTCCTTTCAAGCGCCCCTGCCAAATTTGAATGAGAAGATCATCCGATATTCGATCATCGGGTTTTCTGCTTTCCTGCTATTTGTGCTCCTGCAATGGATCGGCGGACACCTGGTTTTTACTAAATTCATTCCAGGTACTGTTTGCCGCTACAACACGATCGAATTCCTCGTTCAGCTTGTTTGCTATGTTTTATTTTTCATACTGTGTCTCAATTCGTTCCACTCCGCGAAGAGGGTCCGTCTCTTCACGTTTCTTCTCGCTCTTGAAGTGGTCGCTCTTGTTGCGGTCGGTTATTATCAGAGGTACGCTCAGCCTTACGCCGCGATCGACATGTACGGGCGTTACAGAGCGGCCTTGGACCATCAAATATTTTTTTCTTCCTTTATCAACCCTAATCATTTTGGTGGATTCCTTTTTCAAGCGAGTCTTTTTCTCATCGCGTCGATCTTTTACTTTTTGAAAACCAGGTCCTCGCCTTTCGAATTGGACCAGCCGTTCGTTCTCAACTTTATGTTTGCGTTCTTTTTGCTTCTTTTCACGGCTTCTATTTATCACGCGGGGGCTCGAGCCGCGCTTGTTTTGCAATTCGGTGCTGTTTTTCTTTTCTCCATCCTTGCGGCTCCTCCAAGGCATCGTGTCCAGGCGTTTCTTGTCGTGTGCGTCTTCACTTTTCTTTATTTTTTGATGATGAAGCTCTCGCCCGCGCGGCTTCCCTTCGAGTCGTTTGTGAAAAGCGGATGGAATGTTTTACAGAGCCGTTTCTGGACGACCACGGATGCTTTCCGCGTCTTTCTGGACTACCCTCTTTTCGGGACGGGTCTGGGGAGCTGCCGCTATATTTTCTCTTTGTACCAGACAGAATTAGCCGGCCAGCGCCAATTCTACAACGTCCTCGATCATCATGCGGAACTGCTTTTCTCGACGGGAATTGTCGGGTACGTGCTTTTTGTTGCGCCTTTTTTCTCTCTTATCCTGGCCTCTTTCAAAAAAGCGCTAAAAACCGATTCGTATTGGATCCGAATTTATGCGCTTGCCGCTCTGATCGGGATGTTTTTTATTGGCGTTGTGGTTTCGATCGAGGATGATTATTTACGGACGCCGGCTATTGCGCTTCTTTTTATCCTTCAGCTGGCTATTCTGGTCCGTTGCGGTTTTGCCGGTTTTGGGGAAGCCGTGAATTTAGAAGAAGTCGGCGGGATCAAGTTATTCATACGATCCAGAGGGGCCCTTCAATGGGTAGCTTTTCTAAGCCTGACGGCTCTTCTGTTCACCTATTCATATCGCGACTGGTTGTCCTTGCGGTGGATGCAAAAGGGCATCGGAAATCCTGCCTTATTGGAAAGGTCTATCAGTATTCGCTCGGATAATCCCGAAGCGTGGGTTTGGCTGGGAAACGCCTACTTTAAGGAAGCGGTACAGAACAAAGATGACGATTTTTCAATACCTATAACTCGGTCCATGACGGCCTATCATACGGCCCTCACGCTTGTTCCCACATGGGGCGATGTCTGGAGGTTGCTCGGGAGGGCAAAGATATTCGCGGGGTGGACGGAAGAGGGGTTAAGGGATATCGCGCAGGGCGTGGCGCTTTCGCCAAATAATCGGAACGATTTCGTCTATTTAGTGGCGGCCCTGGAAAGTCTTGTTGAAGATCCGCCTGCCGGCGCTAAAAAGCGTGTCTTCAGGGAGGACGCAGTGAAATGGATGGATCAGTCAGCCAAACTAGAAAGACCCATTATGCCGGATGATTTTGACTATATCGGCATCCTTAATGCTATGCTGGGTATCAGGCTGAGCGATGAGGACAGGTCCAGACTTTTACCTCTTTTAACCAAATACTATGAGCAGAAAAACGCTGACTATGACGGGTAAATTTCGCTCCTTGACTCTACTGCAATTTCAGTATATCCTTGTTAAGGAGTGCATATTATTAGCTATGATTATAGGTCATTATTTAAGGGGTGCTATGGGTAAACGGGTCTTGCAAGTTCTTCAGGATCACCGGGTCACAAAAGGGGTGGTGCTAGCCTTTGCGTTGGTCGTCCAGCCCTTTTTTGTGTCGCAGTCTTTCAGTTTACAAAAAATTGATGAGCTGGGCGGAGTCCAAAGGATATATGAAGCAGGTTATATCCCAAGAGCCTACGGAGAATCCTTCCATGTGACAGAAATTGCGGGCCCCCCCACAGAGTCTCCTTTTACAACGGAGGAGGCGCCCGAAGTTTGGAGGCTATACAGGTCTATCCGTTCCTCGGCCGTCTACGATTCCAACATCTTTGGCTTAAGAAATGACCCACGGGACGACATAGTTTATGTCCATGAAGGTAAAATAGGCATAGACAGAAGCCAAAAAACGTATTATGTGAGGTTGTTCTACAGCGTTGGTTATGCGCAAAATATCGAAAATGAGGAAAGCAATGGTTATTATCACTCCCAAAGTACCGCATTTGGCTACCGGTTTGACCGCCTGTCCATTAACGTTAACAACACAATAAATCCGAGGACAAGGATTTCTGTGGGTGAAAGAACCGAGCTTGGCGCTTCCAGCGCGATCATCTCCCCTGTAACTGATTTTGCCCACGTTGATTTCAATTATAAATTCTCCCCAAAGACCACAGCCTCTTTTTTGTATGACTACGGTCTTTTCTATACGCCGCATCAACCTCCGGGGGGCAGCTTCAACAGTCAAACACACGATTTTGGCCCCCGGGTCACTTACGCGCTAACGCCCAAAACCACGGTTTTTGCGGAATACCGATGGAGAACGGAGATCTATTTTGAGGACCAAGAATTAAGAGAGTGGGATCAGACCTTCCGGGCCGGCATATCGGGCAGGATCAATCCCAAAACGGCTTATACTTTTGAGGCAGCTTTTCCGGTGCGAGATTACAAAGCCCCGATCGATACTTTAGAAGGGGTCGCCGCGCTGAGAGGTTCTATTTTTAGAAGGATAACCCCAAAGCTAACGGGCTCATTGTATGGCTCGTGGGATAATAGTGTGCAGGATTTGGATACGACGCGTTCAGAGGGGCGGGTTAGATCAAGCGAAACCTATGGAGTGCACTTGAATTGGCAAGCCAGTCCGCGTATCAACGTTTTCGCGGATGCCAGCGCGACATTTAATTGGAGCGAAGGTTTTGTCTCCAGGACCGATCCGGAGAATGACACCCTTGTTTTTTCAAGATCTCCTGCGGATGACAGTTACCGGTGGGGGGTTGGCCTCAATTGGACGCCAAAGAGGTATTTGACGATTTTCATGGGCTATGATTATTCAAACAATAACTCAAGTTTCTCAAATAATGAATCTGAGCGGCACAGGGCGGTTAGTTCCGCGGAGGTGACATTCTAATGAACATGACAAAGCTTATTCTCTCTCTTACAGTCCTGCTCGCGGTGTTTCCGGTTTGTCTTCTTGCCGCAGACGGTGAGGCCAAGAAGAGCATTGATATGTACACCATCAGCGTAGGAGACAAGCTGAGCATCCAGGTTTACCGAGAGCCCGACCTTACGGGGGTCTTTACCGTCAGTTCGGCGGGTAGGATCAATTACCCGCTTTTGGGTGAGGTGCAGGCGGAAGGGTTGACGCCGGAAGATCTGCGAGTTTCTCTTGAAAAAAGCCTGAGCAAAGATTATTTGGTCAAGCCGCAGGTTGAGGTGGTATTTCAGGAGAGTCCGGCCAACTCTGTGACGGTCGTCGGCGAGATCGAAAAGCCGGGGAATTATATCCTGACCCCCAAGATAACTTTGCTCAAGATGATTTTTCAGGTGGGCGGCGCTAAGATCGATCCATCGAGGCTTCATGTAAAACTCATTCGGACCGCCGGTGAGGAAAAGAAGGAATTTGTTAAGCTCAACCTCGAGGACATCATCAACGGAGACCAATCGGATATCACTCTTGAACCGGGCGACATGATCTTTGTCCATAGTTTTGAGGTGAAAAAAGAGAAAGATTTCAAGGATATCATCAGCGTTTTGGGCCAAGTGGGGAGTCCGGGCAATTATGAGCCAGCTCCCGACATGACATTGATCAAGCTTATCGCGGAGGCAGGCGGTTTTACCCCCGTGGCCTTGACGAGCCATGTCAAAATAGTCCGTTTTTCGAAGAAGGGGGAAGAGACGGTATTCTATGTGAATGCGGCCAAGATCATGGAGGGCCGGTCGGCTGATGTGCCGCTTGAGCCAGGGGATTTGATCGTTGTATCAGAAACGTTTTTTTAAGGTGTCACTATGAACGACCGAAAAATGGAACAAGAATTGTACGTGGAAAAAGACGAGTCCGGGGATCTCTCGGAATACTGGCGTGTTGTTATCGGCCGCAAGTGGGTCATCTTATTTCTGGCGATCTCGGCTGCGCTGTTCGCGGCGGTTTATTATTCCATGATGCCAAACCGCTATTCCGCAACGGTTAAAATTTTGATCGAAAAAGCTGATAGCGGGCCGCGGACATTTCAAGACAGCGGGATGGAGATCCAGAAGGGGGAGGACTATTATGCCACGCAGATCGCGATCTTGACCGGCAGCCAGGTCAGGAGCGGCGTTCTTTCCGAGCTCAATTCTCCCTCTGGTTTTACGGTCAATGCCAACCGTGATCGTAACACCCGGATCATTGCCCTCTCCGCGACCCATACGGATCCTCAATTGGCGGCAAGCATAGCCAATAAGTTCGCCGAGGTTTATATCAAAGAGAGCGGGAAACAGAGCCTTTTTATCACGGAACAGATCCTTCAGTGGATCCCGGAGGATGGGGAGCTTCTTGATGACGCCAAGGTTCTGGAACAAGGGGAGGGTTTCAGCAAAGAGGAGTATGCTGAGTCCCTCGCGATGGTCATGAATGATCCCATTGTCCAGAAAATGAGAGAGGAAAAGCTCGCTATCAAGAAGCAGCTCGTTGAGCTTACGCAGAGGTATAAACCGCAACATCCCACCATCACCCAACTCAATATCAAATTAGAGTATGCGGAAAAGGAGCAGAAGGAAAGAGTTAAGGCGATCCTCCAGAATCTAAGGGCGAAGCTATCCGGCAAAGCCGCCGTCGTGACCGACGTGAGGATCCTAGAGCCAGCAACCCCCCCCTCAAAACCCTACTCACCCGACCGGCCCGGGGGTGTTCTGACATGGACTTTGTTCGCTTTTTTCGGGAGCGCCGGTTTGTTCATTTTTCTGGACAAAGTAAATCAAAAGATCCGTACCGAATATGATCTCAGGCCGGGCGTTACACTCCCGTTTTTAGGGTATGTGCCAAGGGCTAGCGAGATCGACCTCCACAAAAAAGACGGCGTCGCCAAGTCACCGATACAAGCTTCCCTCCTCGAGGCGCTCAATAAGAACAGAACTTTGGCGGATGCGGTAGCCAGTGTGAGGACTCATATTCTTTTCTCCATGCCCTATGAGAAATCCAAGCGTATCATGGTGACAAGCACTTTGCCGAGCGAGGGCAAAAGCACCGTTGCCGCGCTATTGGCTCTGTCCTTTCAGTCCCTCGGGAGAAATATCCTTCTAGTAGACGCGGATATGAGAAGGCCTTTTCTTCACAATTTCTTTGGGATAAGGAACGACAGAGGATTGACCGATTATTTGATCGGGCAAGCCGCCATAAACGATATTATTCAATCTGTTCCGGGTACCTCGCTTAAAATTGTGACGACCGGTGCCAGCACCCCTAATCCTTCCGAACTTCTGGGGTCCGAGCGATTCAAGGAGTTTTTGGACGCTACATCCAAAAATTTTGACCGGATCGTTATTGATATGGCCCCTGTGTTGTACATGCCCGACGGCCTTATTGTGGCCAAACATGTGCATAGCAGCATTTTGGTCTGCGGCTCCGGCATGGTCCACAAAAAAGTAGTCCAGGATGTTAAGCAAAAATTTGAATCTATCGGCCATTCCTTTATCGGCATCATCATCAATGGCGTCGATTACGAAAAAGAATCTTATAAATACGCCTATTTCAAGGACTACAAGAAACATTACGTTACTGAGAAGGCTCTCCCCAAGAAACCCGCCTGACTTCATCCATGAAAAAAGCGCTCATCACGGGAATTACAGGGCAGGATGGGTCCTATCTTGCCGAATTTCTTTTGGGGAAGGGATACAAAGTTTATGGGATCGTCAGGCATTCGAGTTCGATAAATAGATGGAGGATAGACCCTCTTTATCAGGATCCGGAGCTTCATGAGAAACGTTTGCATCTGATCTACGGTGATCTGAATGATGCCAGCTCCATCAATCGAATATTGAGAACGGTTCGGCCGGATGAAATTTATAATCTTGCCGCTCAGAGTCACGTCAAAGTCAGTTTTGAGATCCCCGAATACACCTCAGAAGTGACCGCGCTCGGCGCCTTGAGGATCCTAGAGGGTATCGTTGAGTCCGGCATCAAGGCCAAATTTTATCAGGCTTCCTCAAGCGAGCTTTTTGGGCGATCGGCAAAGGCCCCGCAAAATGAGGAGACACCTTTTAAGCCTGTCAGCCCCTATGCCGTTGCAAAGCTCTTTGCCTACTGGACTACTGTCAATTACCGAGAGGCTTACAGGATCTTTGCGTGCAACGGAATTTTATTTAATCACGAGTCTCCCAGGAGAGGGGAGACATTCGTGACGCGGAAGATAACGATGGCGGTCGCGCGCATTAAGGCGGGATTACAAGATAAGCTATATTTGGGTAATTTAGACGCTAAA
>CAZBAY010000121.1:0-2792 GCA_964489945.1 uncultured Planctomycetia bacterium | reverse complement strand
CAAAAGCTGCGCCTCCGCCATACGGGCCCCGGTTGGACGAAAGCCCTCCGGTTTAGTTGGGTAGGTTTTTAGGGTCATCCGGAGAGCGACTTGGGCGCTTTTTTCAGGGCTGGCGTGGGCCGCGTCCGCGGCGCCTTTGATGATCCGGTTGAGTTTCGGCTGGTAATCCCGCGCGCCGGCCGCCCTCAGCCACGCGCCGCTGGTTTTTCCGGCGGCCATTTCGACCGTTTTTTTCTCTTTCAGGATGGGTTCGAGCAGGATCTTCTCGTATTTGGCCTGGTTCGTCTCGGAAGTCACGACCGGCGTCAACACCGCGTAGGAATATCCTTTTTCCCTCAAAAGTTTTTTCAGGTGGGCCGTGTGATAACCACCCGTGATGAGCACGGCGGCTTTCGAGTTCTCCTCGCTCAGTGTCCTCTCGACGTTCCGGACAAACGCGAAATCCCGCTGGGTCACGATGTCATAAAAAGCGGTGAGCGCTTTTTTCCCGGTCTCCAGGCGGTTCTCATAGGCGACGAGATCCCCGAAATAGCCCAGCTCCGCCAGCTTCCGGTTGATGAAGGCCAGCACGGGAGTCGTGCCAAGATCGGGCTCATTCTTTTTATAAAGATCGAAATCTTTCGTCGACATCTGGATCCGGTACGCCGTTTCCAGGAGCCTGACATGCCGGTCGATGGAACGGACGAGGCGGCTGTCCGGAGAAGCGAGCCGTCCCATATAGAGCCGGTCCTCGAGCCTGTCCATTTCGTCCAGGACCCTTTCAAGATCGATCTCAGAAAATTCTTTCAGGTAGCCGGCGTAGGCAAGCCAGTTGGGGAATTTCTCCAAAGAAATTTTCTTTTCTTGCGCGAGATTCAAAGTGTTTTGAAAGTAGGCAAACTGCGCGAGCTTTTGATTTTTCATCAGCCGGATCTTGTCGAGAGCGCCGCCGAACTTCTCCCCTCCCCCCTTTTTTTCGATCTCCTCAATGAGAGAGACGTGTTCGAGGTTCGCCAGGTTGAAATCGATCCGTTTTTCCTTTTCCTGAAGCGTGGAAAGTTTTTGAAGAGAGGGAAATTCGCTCAACGCGACCCCGCTCGCGCGGGCCAGGTGAAAAAGCATCGCGAAACGCGCTTCAAATCCGCCGGAGCCGCTCAACTTTTCGTATTGCAGAAGGTCCGCGGGAAAAAGCTTGTTTTTAACCTTCTCTATCGCCGCCTGGAGGATAGCGAGCGATACAAGGATCCCTTCCCTTTTTCCCGCCAGCTCCGCGTAAGCGCCCAGGTTTTTCATATAAAGCTGTCTGTCCTCCACTCCCATGATCTTCATCGGGTGATCGGAAATGAGATTTAAATACTCCTCGCCTGATATTTCTCCCTGGACCAGGAAACTTTTGGCGACCCTTTTCCACACGTCGGGAGGCGCGAGCTCCTTGATCGGAGTGAGCGTGCCCTCCACAGAACCGCCCTCCCGCAGAATGAGCGTCACCCCGTATTTGGCCATGATCTCGTCAAGTGCCGCCGCCAGGTTCTCCTGGCCGCTCAGGTTCGAATGCGCGTCCTCGATATGAATGATAAAAGCGCCGTTCGTGCCCTTGTGGATCTCCTTTAATACGGTGAAATCAAGCGGGGCCTCAAAACGGGTAGGGTCTTGGAGAACGGTATTGAGCGGTGACAAAGCGGGGGCGGAGCTTTCCGCCGGAGCCGCGAAGGCGAGCTCCTGCACGAAAAACGAGAGAGCCACCGCAAATGCGATGGCCCGCATGAATGAGGGGTAACGGTTTTTTTTCATTTTACGCGGCCGCACCGACGGCCTTTGTGATCATCCTGGCCAGTTCAAAAAGCTGTTTAATGCTCAGCGGTTTAAGGAAGTCGAACACGATACTTTTATAGAACGCGATGTCTCCGGGCGTCAGGTCGTCTTTCACGTCGCTCATATAAAGAAGCGCCTTCAAAGGATCGCTCTTCGAAACGAGTTTGTCCTGAATACCCGCGTTCAGGAGCAGTCTGAATCGGTTGTCCTGAGCGAGGACTTTCAGATCTTCCCGGCTTAGCCCCGTCATCATATCGGTCAACATCATCGCGACGCCGTAATTGGCGACCTGGACCGCGCCACGGATGGTTTTGCTTTGGGGCACCGGCACTGTGCCGGCCCTTCCTTTGATCTTCTCAAGGAGGGCCGCGTCGGGGTTCGCGTAGACCATGACCTTGGGAAGTCTGCCTGCCGGAAAAGCCGGCAGTGTTTCCGACTGGTAAACATCCGTATCCGGCGCGACGTCCGGCAAACCATCCCCCTCTAAAATCGCCGGTGTCGTGAAAACCAGGAAAAACTCGTTCCGCAAGCGAGGCTTCATCGCGTCAAAGAGGCCCCGAAGAGTCTTAAGGTCTTCCGGCGACCGGCCCTCGACGGGGACCGCCAGAATGATCTGTTCACGGGTCCGGACATCGGCGGGGGGCAGAGATTGATTATACCGCGTGTAATTGCGGAATTCTTTCATAAATTCGTCGAGAGCTTCCAAGGCCGCCGCGTCCTCCAGCTCGCCCACGACCGCCTCTCTTTCAGCCACAGTCACGATCGGCTTGGCCTCGGCGAGGGCGATCATATCCGCCGTGATCGGCAGTGTGACAGGTTCCTCTTCATCGTCGGGGTCAAAGAATGTGATCGAGCCGCTCTTCCGGTCTTTGGCCAGTCTCGCGACGATGACCGCGTTGCCCGTCCGGAATCCAAATGCCGTCTCTTCGTCGATCCCCCCCGCAAGTTCCGGGCCCAGGAGCGCACGGGGGATCAGCTCATTCCTATCCGTTTCGGCAAAC
>CAZBAY010000120.1:0-3963 GCA_964489945.1 uncultured Planctomycetia bacterium | reverse complement strand
TCGAGCTCGTCGTGAATTATGATCTTCCCGATGACAGCGAAAATTATGTGCATCGCATCGGACGAACGGGCCGGGCGGGACGCGAAGGCAGAGCTATTACGCTCGCGACTCCCGATCAGGGCGGGGATATCCGTGATATTGAGAGGCTGATGAAAGCGTCCTTGAAAGTCACAAGTCATCCGGAGGTGCCGACCGAAAGATTCGCCCACTCGAGCCCTCAAAGTCACGGCCCCTCTAAAAAGAGGCATTTTTTCCGTCACCAGACCCGCCATAGCAGCGGCAGGCCCCCTCAGCGAAGTTTTTAATGGTTCCGCGTCTGGTTTTCGCCGATCCCAAGGGAAAAGTTTTCGACCATCCGGACCTTGAAGCGGCGGGGATGAAGGCGGGGGAGTTTTTTC
Source organism: uncultured Planctomycetia bacterium (assembly GCA_964489945.1). GTDB lineage: Bacteria > Omnitrophota > Gorgyraeia > 2-02-FULL-51-18 > 2-02-FULL-51-18 > CAZBAY01. Next base: position 3,565 of record CAZBAY010000120.1, on the reverse strand, counting down.
GCCTGGACCCGGGTCAATTTGTGCCTTTGCCTGATTCGAGCGAGCTTTTCATGCTTCCCGACAGGCTCCCGGTTGGCTGGGACGGGAAGAAATTCACCCCTCTCGAACAGGACCCCTATTCGCATAAAAAAGAAGCGTGCTTCGCGGTCGGCGCGTTCATTCCCCCCGGGTATACGCTCACGCACAATACGGCTTTTCGCGAAAAAAAAGGGGCTTCGATGTTGCCTCTTTTTGCCTACGCGGCGTGTGTGTTCTATAAAGGCAGGTTTTACGCGGCGGCGATCCGCGTGGACCGCTCACCGCGTCATGATGAACGGTTCATGGACGAGGGCGCGCTCCGGAAAAATATCGGGCGGTTTGAGAAATTATTCCCCAAGAATCGTCTGATCGGGCATCTGGCCAATTGCGCGACGGTGAACGCCTGCGCCAACGCGAAAAATTTCTTCCTGGAAAGATTCGAGGCGCCGATCCCCACGTCGCCGGTGTGCAACGCTCAATGCCAAGGCTGCATCTCCTTTCAGCCCAAAGACCGCATTCCTTCCACGCAGCCGAGGATACAGTTCACTCCGACGCCGGAAGAGATCGCGGAGCTGGCGCTCTTCCATATCGAGCATGTGGCCGACCCCATCGTGAGCTTTGGCCAGGGGTGTGAAGGGGAGCCGTTGCTCGCGGTGGACGCGATCGAAAAGGCGATCAGACTGATCCGCGCGCGGACTTCCAAGGGAAGTATCAATATGAACTCGAACGCCAGCCGCCCACAGGCGATCGCGCGCTTATTCGACGCGGGGCTCAATACGCTCCGGGTCAGCACCAACACTGTCAGAGAGCCCTATTATTCGCGTTATTACCAGCCGCGCGGGTATTCTTTGAATGAGCTTTTCCAGTCCATAGAGATCGCCAAAAAGGCCGGGGGGTTTGTCTCCATCAATTATCTTTCGATGCCGGGCTTCACGGACTCGACGGACGAGGCGGAGGCGTTCTTCCGCTTTATAGAAAAGTACCGCATCGACATGGTACAGTGGAGAAATCTGAATTATGACCCGCTTCATTATTTCAAGGACCTTAAGATCGAGCCGGGGAGCCTGAAAATGCTGGGGATGAAGGAGCTCATCGAAGGCGTTAAGAAAAAATTTCCGCATCTTTTGACGGGTTATTTCAATCCGCGGCCGAAAAAGGTAAACCAGGTGAGGGTTCACACAAGGAGGTAGTATGAAATTCTTAAATCGCGTTTCCGTTATTTATTTGATGTTCATGCTGAGTGTGGTTGGCGCTGCCCATGCCGGGACAAGTCCGGAGACCATGATCTACAAAGCCGATAAGGCGCTGGCGCAGGACCCGAATGACGCAAAGGCCTATTTCAATCGCGGGACGGCCCAATTCAATCTTGAGAACTATGGGGAGGCCGTGAAGGACCTTTCGCGGTCGATCGAGCTTGAGCCGAAGGCGCCGGATGCTTACTTCAACCGGGGGATGGCATTCAGGCTTCAGGGAAAGAACGGCGAGGCGATCCAAGACTTTTCGACAGCCATAGAGCTTTTCCCCGATAGCTGGACTTACTATTTTGAGCGGTGCAACGCGCGGATCGTGACCGCTGAGTATGACGGCGCGATCGCGGATGGGTCGGAACTGATACGGCTGTCTCCCAAGGAAGCCGAGAGCTATTTTATGAGGGCGCTGGCGGCGTATCTCAAGGGCGACCTTGACGCGGGACTGGCGGACGCGCAGAAGGCGCTTCAAGTTAAAGACTGGCATAAGGGCGCCTTGCGCCTGAAGGCCGAGATCCTCGCGAAAAAACAGGCCCGATGATCCTATTGATATATCATCAGTGATGTGATATACTTCTTGCCAGAGGTGAGTGCTATGGTGCGTACTATCGTATCTCTGGAAGAAGTCGACAAAAGGTGGCTTGACCGGTACAGCGGCCGGCACGGCCGGTCAACGGCTGAGACGATCCGGCACGCGATCAAGGACTTTCAGAAGAGGGCGCAAGGCGAGGATTATCAGAGGGCCCTCAAGGACACCGCCGGCCTCCTGAAAGGCAAGGACGACAGTGTGCCATTTGTCCGCAAATTAAGGGACGAGTGGGAGTAAGATGCCCGCCAAGTACCTGCTTGATTCCACGATCCTGATCGACCACTTAAACGGCATCGCCCCTGCGACGAAGTGGCTGTCGGCGCTGGCACAGGATGAAGCCGTCATATCGGTCATCACAAGGGCCGAAGTGCTTGTCAAAGCCGGGGAGAAGTGGGAAGCCGTGACGGCCCTGCTCGACGAATACGGGTGCCTTTCAATCGGCCCTGATGAAGCGGACTTGGCCGCCGGTTTGAGAAACCGGCATCGCCTCAAGCTGCCCGATGCCTTTCAGGCGGTCCTCGCCCAAAATGAAGAGTTGACGCTCGTCACGCGCGACTTGGATGATTTTAAAAAAGTCTCCGACCTCGAGATCAAAGTCCCCTACCACGTTTAAAATCCGGGGTTGGCCCCGAAGCAAATATACGGGTATTTTTATCGAGAATCGGCTGGATTTGTGATGGATTCGATGGCGGCGCCGATATCCATCTGTTGATTCGGCATCGATTCTTCGTCGACGTGCCGACCGGGGTCCGTGGTACCCCCCGGGCCGGATCCGCCAGGTCTGGATCCCCCCGTTCCGGCACTGGATGTGCCGTCACCTGACGGGTTTGATACCGGTATGAGGACATCGGAAGGCTTTTTTCCTGAACTGTCGTCGGATCTTTTTCCTAACCCAAACTTTTGTATGACAGCCTCGGCTTCAGGGCTCGTTCCTTCGCCCTCGGCCGGGTCTCCGCCGCCGCCAGGCCTGATTGATTTTTTGTCATCCGTGTCCGTTTTGTCCTTCACCGGCTTGTCGCTGTCGGTTTTTTTCGTATCGGTGGATTTGTCGGAAGAAGCTGTTTTGTCCTTGCTGGAGGAAGTTGTTTTGTCCTTGTCGGTGTCAGCCCTCGTGCTGCCACCGCTGCTTCCACCGGCGGGTTTGGAGCCGGAATCGGCAGGTTTTTCGCCGTCTTTCATTCCGCCTTCCTGATAGGTGGGCGAGCCGGTGCCCCTAGCGGTGACAACGATACCACTGCCTCCTTCGCCATCTTTCCCTCCGGGGAGATCCACGGCCATGTCATCTTTTTTCTCTCCACTTTCTTGAGTAGTAGGACTCCCGCCGACAAACCGTGAGGAGGGACCGCCGCTAGGTTCGCCCCCAGGCGACCCGAACCCCGCGCCCGGTGAATCGATCTTCCCAGCCGGAGTCGTGAGAACGCCTTTTTCATCCGGCTTTGCCGCGCCTTCCTGAAAACCTTGAGAGGTGCCCACAAACTTTGCGGAGGCGTCGCCAGATTTACCCCCCTCGTCCATAAAAGGATCCTTCATGTCCACTTTTTGAAAAATGTCCTTTACGGACTTGTCGCCGCCGGTAGTCATTGCTCCTGGGCCTGATTTGATCGGAGATTTAACGTCTGGAGGCCCCAGAGAATCGTCCGCTTTTTTAACGGCCTGTGACGTCTGTAAACGCGGTGCGGAGGAGACGGCCACCTTGGTGGATGGGCTGATG
>CAZBAY010000119.1:0-1886 GCA_964489945.1 uncultured Planctomycetia bacterium | reverse complement strand
TTCGGCGACAACGACCGGCTTTCAAGCCTCATTTCGATCCTCGTCGAGGCGGATGTCCTCGTTATTTTATCCGATACGAACGGCCTTTACGCCGGGGGAGCGCGCCCCAAAGAAAATCGCATCAAGATCGTCGAGCGGATGGAAGAATCCGTGTTTTCGCACGTCCGGGAAAATAAGAACGCCTTCACGGTCGGCGGGATGAATTCGAAGCTCAAAGCGATACAGGCATCGGTCAGCGCGGGCATCCCGGTATTTCTCGCGGATGGGCGCGACCGGAAAGTGCTTTCACGGATCTTTGAGGGCCAGGACGTCGGAACCCTTTTTGTGCCGCATCTGGGCCGGAAACGCCGGCGCGGGGAATGGCTGGCGCATTTTGTCAATCACGTGAAGCCCGCGCAGAGCGCGAAAGGCGGCCGGAGATGAACACAGCCGCTCTGAGAAAGACCGCTTCGCGTACGCGCGAGGCCACACAGGCCCTGTCGGTCCTGTCGACGGAAGCCAAGAACGACGCGCTTCAGGCCATGGCGCAGGCCCTTTTGGTGGATAAAACTTATATCCTGAAGGAAAACGCGAAGGACATCCGTCTCGCCGAGGCAAAAGGAATTACTCCCAACCTTGTCGCCAGGCTCCGTCTCGATGAGAAAAAATTGAACGACATCGCGGATTCTCTGCGCCTCATCGCGAAATTTCCAGATCCGGTGGGCCGCGTGATCTCAACGACGCAGAGGCCCAACGGGCTTTTGATCAAGAAAGTCGGCGTGCCGATCGGCGTCATTCTCATCATTTATGAATCGCGCCCCAACGTCACGGCTGATTGCATGGCACTCTGCCTCAAATCCGGCAACGCGGTGATCTTAAAAGGCGGTAGTGAGGCGATCTGCTCGAACGCGGCGCTTTATAAGGTCTTGAGCCGGGCCGCCTTCGAAAAGGGAGTGCCGAAGGGTTCTTTCGAATTCATCGCGTCGACCGACCGAGCCTCCGTAAAGGCTCTCTTGGGATTCAGCGACCTCATTGATCTCGTGATCCCGCGGGGCGGGGAAAGCCTCATCCGCGAAGTGGCGAGAATTTCAAAAATTCCGGTGATCAAGCACTATAAAGGCGTGTGCCATGTCTTTGTGGACAAGTCGGCCGATCTGGGGAAATCCGAAAGGATCGTGCTGAACGCTAAAGTGCAGAACCCCGCCGTCTGCAACGCGATGGAAACACTCTTGGTCCATCAGGACGTCGCGGAAAAGTTTCTTCCAAAGGTATGTTCGGCGCTGAAGGATAAAGGCGTGGAGCTCCGGGGGGATACCCGAACGAAAGCGCTCGTGCCCGGCGTGAAAAAGGCGACGGAGGATGACTGGTATAAGGAATATCTCGATCTTATTCTGTCCGTCCGGGTCGTGAAAAGCCTCGACGAAGCGGTCGAGCATATCCGGAAATACGGGTCCCAGCATTCGGACGCCATTGTCACGGAGGACGAGGTCGCGGCCCGCGCCTTTACAGAGAACGTCGACAGCTCCTGTGTTTTCGTGAACTGTTCTACGCGCTTTAACGACGGCGGGGAATTCGGCATGGGCGCCGAGATGGGGATATCCACGGACAAACTTCACGCCCGCGGTCCGATGGGCCTTGAAGAGCTCACTTCTTATAAGTATGTCGTGCTCGGCAGCGGCCAGGTGCGGGGTTGAGGGTAGGTATTTTCGGGGGCAGTTTCAATCCGGTTCACCGGGGCCATTTGAAATTGGCCTGCGAAGCGTTATCGGAGCTCAATCTCCAGAAGGTTATTTTCGTTCCGTCGGGACGGACGCCCTTTGTGGAAAAGGAAGCGCTGCTCCCGGCCGCTCTCTCGAAAGTGAGCTCGAGCGACCGTTGCCCAACCCGCTGCTTGCGGACGAGGGCCG
>CAZBAY010000118.1:0-4299 GCA_964489945.1 uncultured Planctomycetia bacterium | reverse complement strand
AACTCATCGGGGCGATCTGCGCTTCCCCGGCTGTCGTGCTTTCGCCGGCCGGGATCCTCGACGGAAAAAAGGCCACCTGTTTCCCGGGTTTTGAGAGTGAATTCAGCTCAAAAGTTATTTTTTCCCAGGACCGCGTCGTGCGCGATGGCCAGGTCACCACCAGCAAAGGCCCCGGCAGCGCCCTTGAATTTGCCCTTGAGCTCGTCAGCCAGCTCGTCAGCCCCGACGCGGCCAAAAAACTCTCCCAGACGATGGTGGCCAAACCGTAATGCGGCGGCTGTTGGCGACCTTTCTCCTTATGCTCTTCGCGGGGCCAGTCTTTGCCCAGGAATCTCCTGCCGGATCGTCTGCGGCCCGGGTGTCCCAGATCTCGCAAAGGGCCCGGCAGGCGGTCCTTAAGAAGGAAAAGATCGAGGAGCCGCTCGTCGAGGCCGAAAAACCCGAGGCCGAAAAGAAAGAGGGCGTTAAATTCTTCGTCAAGAAGATCACGCTTTCCGACAACGACTTCGTCCCGGAGGAGACCCTCAGGCCGCTCATCGCCGCCTACGAGAACCGCGAGATCACCTTTGGCGAGGTGGACACTTTAAATCTGGCGCTTGAAGGCGAGTTCCGCCGGCAGGGCTATTTCGCGGTGATTTACGCGCCGCCCCAGCGCGTTGAAAATCAGGAACTGGCGCTCCAGGCCGTGATCTCCCTCCTTGAGGATGTGCACGTCGAGGACGCACGCTATTTCCACCCCCGGAAGATCTATTCCTATTGGCTCATCCCCAGGGGAAAACCCCTGCGCTACGACAAGATCAGGCGCAGTATCGACGCGATGAACGCCAATCCGGACCGCCAGGTCCAGGCCGTTATGCGGCCCGGCGGGGAGCCGGGGACGAGCGATATCCATCTCAAGGTGAAGGACCGGCATCCGTTCCATGTGGGCTTCGGCTACGACAACCGCGGGACAAAACTTTCCGGAAAAAAGCGCCCCGGGGCATACATACGGAACAACAATTTCCTCGGCCTGGACGACATTCTCATGGCGGGTGTACTCTTCGGCCGGGAATACGGGGACTTTTATTTCCAATACCTCATCCCGATCACGCAGTGGGGAACCCGTTTCGCCTACGGCTTTACTTATGACCAATCGAACCCCAAGAAGGAATTTGAGGAGCTCGGGATCAACGGCGTCTCCCAGAACAGCGACTTTACGCTCTACCAGCAGATCGCGCAGACGGAGACCTTCTCGGCGGATACCCATCTCGGCTTCGGCTATAAGGACAGCCGGACGGACGTTTTGAGCGTTACGAGTACGCGGGACCGGCTGAGAGTGCTCAATTTCGGGGCCGAGTTTCGCGCGGAGGACGCGACGGGGACCTGGTTCCACGGGCAGGACTATTATTTCGGGCTGGGCCAATACAACGATGACGACAACCGCTTTACCAGCCGTCAGGCGGGTTCCTCATTCTTCAAGTACGTCATGTCGTTTGGCCGTAACCAGGACCTGCCGTGGGGGATAGGGCTGACCGTCCAAAGTCAGGTCCAGCTCTCGCCGGTACAGCTCACCTCAGATGAGCAGTTTTTTCTCGGCGGCGCCACGACGGTCAGGGGATACCCCGAAAGCGACTACGGCGCCGATCAGGCGATCCTCACCAATATCGAATGCAAATTACCCGTCCTTTTTTTCCTGCCCCAGGGCTGGACTCTGCCTTGGCAAAAGGAAGCCATAAAGGACCAGGTCGGTTTTTTCTTGTTTTACGATCACGGTTACGGGCGCACGCATGACCCGTCTGAATTTGAAAAGCGGTCCTTCAATATGCAGGGGATCGGCATGGGAATAACCTTCAAGATGAACAATACCTGGTCGGCGCGTTTTGAATCAGGGTGGGCCATAGGTGACCAACCGCTAACAGAAAGCGGAAAGTGGCAGCCTCACTTCCAGTTCAGAGCTGATTTTTAGTCCCTCCAGTACCAAGATGTAACCCTCAAAATTACAAGGAATTACACCATTTCAAGTAGGCTTAAATTTGTTTAAATATAAGATTGCAAAAGCATTGATATTCTTGAGAAAGGATGTTATCTTTTGATTAACACTTGGAGATCTACGGCATGCAAGAAATGCCCAGAAGTACTAGTGACACCTTCCGTTACTTCTATACACTCAATCTGTATCAGTGTGAGTTCAAAAGAAAACTAGCCATTATCCTGGCGTTCGCTTTCACGTTTTTTGTCATTTTCCAGAGGCTCGCCTTCGCGCTCCCGAGCGGGTATAACGCCGAAAACGGAGAGGTTAATTTTGAGCAGGCCAATGAGAAAACGCTCAATATTTCAGCCTCGCACAACTCCATCATCAACTACAATTCTTTCAATATCGCGGCCGACGAAACGGTCAATTTCAGCCTGCCGTCGGTGGACTCCTTTTCGCTGAACCGGGTCACCGGGGGAGGCAAGACCTCGATATTCGGGAACCTCTACGCGAACGGGAACCTCATTCTCGTAAATACCAACGGCTTCCATTTCGGCCAGACGGCCCGGGTCAATGTCGGCGGCCTCATGGTGTCTACCCACAACATCTCGAACGCGAACTTCCTGGCGGGCCGTTATGTATTCGCCGGCCTTGGTAGCGGGGTGAATATTTCGCAGTCCTACATTTTGAACGAAGGGAATATCAAAACGCGCGAAGGCGGCATGGCGGTCTTTGTGGCCGACGCGATAGAAAACCGCGGCGTCATCGAAGCGCCTTTGGGCATGGTCGCGCTCGCGGCCGGGAATATGATCACGGTCGGTATTTCCTACGACGGGCTTATTTCGGTAGGCATTGACGAACCCACGTCTCACACCATCACCGACCACAACGGCGTGGCGCTGGCGGACCAGGTGAAGAACACCGGGGTCCTCACGGCCAACGGCGGCAGGGTCCTCGTGAACGCCCAGGCGGTCCACAACATTTTCGCGAGCGGCATCAATATGGCGGGCCACGTACAGGCCAATAAGGTCGAGGTCGGGAAGGACGGCGTCATTGAGATCGTTTCAAGCGGAGATATGGAGGTGAAGGGGCTCTACGAGGCGGAGGGCGGCAAGGTCAATTTTGAGGCGGGTAAAAACATTAGGGTCACCGGAGACACCGTGACCAAAGGCGATACCATCTTCAACTCCAAGGAGGATATAGTGGTAAACGCCGATGTCACCACGGACTCCGGCACCCTCATTTTCCGCGCGGATTCAGACCTCGACGGCATCGGGGCGTTCCTCCAGAAGGCTGGTACGACGATCAAGACCACCACGTTTGGCGATATCAAGATCTACAGCTCCGGGGAAAGCACATTGGCTAACATCCGTTCGGTTGGAAAGGTTTACCTCGAAAAGGCCGGCGCTCCCGTTAAGTACGTTCAACATCCGGATTCAGTAGTTTCGGCAGGCGCTTCCCTTCATATAGGGAGCGGGGTGGAGCTCAAAGCCTCCAATACGGTTTACGAAGTGGCCACGGACTGGGTCAATCAAGGCGCCTTCGCGCCAGATGCATCGAGCGTCAAGCTCGTGGGGCCCAGCAACTCCGTGGTCTATGGGGACAATACGTTTAACAACTTTGAAGTGATCGAACCGGAAAAGTCCGTTTCCTTCGAGGCAGGCAAAACCCAGGAGGTTGTGGGTGTCCTGACCTTAAAGGGAACAAATGGTAAGCTTCTGGTTCTGCGTTCCACACAGCCTTCCATTCCGTGGATCATCAAGCCAACCGGTCCTACCGACGTTTTGTACGTAGATCTCCAAGACTCTACAAACGTCAACATTCACGGGCCTCCGGCCTTAGCGGCTCATTCTTTGAACTCTCTCGGGAACACCGGATGGGTGTTTTCCGATGTTGTCTTTTTAGGCGGTCATTCAAATTTGTGGTCTGATCCCGCGAACTGGGACGGAGGTTTTCTCCCGGGCGCGGGTAGTGTTGTTAAGTTCTCCTCTCTGTCGTCCGATTCTCTCGTTGATGGTTCCTATGCGGTTTCCAGCCTCGTTTTGGATTCGTCTTACTCCGGCACGGTCACGTTGGGTGGTGACCTCACCGTTAGCGGTGATGTAACGTTAGCCAGCGGCGTTTTGGCGGGTGGTTCCCATACCCTAACGGTTGGCGGAAATTGGTCGGCTGTGGGCGGCCACTTTGACGCCGGGACTTCGACTGTGGTGTTCAATGATGCCTCAAAAGCCAGCTACATTTCCGGTAGCACCACGTTCTACAATTTCACTTCCTTAACGCCTGGAAAGCATTTCTACTTTGACACGGCGGGGGTCACAACCATTGTTGGGACCTGGAAACTGCAGGGC
>CAZBAY010000117.1:0-6491 GCA_964489945.1 uncultured Planctomycetia bacterium | reverse complement strand
TGCTGCTGCTGGAGCGCGACGTCACGCATCTGGCGGCGCTCTACGCGATCGGGGTCGTGGGGGCCATCACGATCAATATTGCCGCCTGTTGCACGAATTGGGAGATTTCCATCCGGAAACACGAAAGGCTCCTTCTCGCCGTCGCGGCTTTCATCATGATCTTGGTGGAACTGACGATCATTTATCAAAAACACAACGCGGTGATCTTCGCGGCGAGCATCCTTATGGCGGGGCTCGGCGCGCGCGGCATGGCCCAATGGATCGAGAAGGTCAGGGTCGTCGTTCCCGAGGTTCTGGGGATCAATGTGTTGACGCTGGAGGAGGCGCGTGACCTTATGCCTCTTTATAAGGGCTCGACGCTTGTCGCGTTGAAGCATGTGAGCGCCTCGCTTGTCGAGGAAGCGGCGATCCACGCGAAAGGAAAGGATGAAAGCGTGGTTTACGCTCTATATGTGGAGGAAAAACCGCCGGGATGGGCGTATCCGACCGAGGTGGAGCCTTCCAAAGAGGCGGTCCAGACACTGAACCGGGCGGTGCAGGAGTTCGAAGAAAAGGGGATCACCGCGGTGCCCCTCTGGAACCTGGGAGAAAATGCCGGGGCGATCATCGTAAAAACATCCAAGGAGCTCAACCTTGACACCGTCATGATCGGGGCCACTCAGCGAGGGGCGGTGGAGCGGCTGTTGAGAGGCGAGGTTTTACAGACGATCACCAAGCAGCTTCCACCCGAAAAACATTTGGTTATTTGCAACTAGGGAGGCTTTATGCCAATTTTAGTTCTTGTTCGCCACGGAGAATCGCAATGGAACCTGGAAAACCGTTTTACCGGGTGGGTGGACGTCCCGTTGTCTGAAAAAGGGGAGAAAGAAGCCAAAGCGGCCGGAGAGAAAATTAAGAAACAAAATATACATTTTGACATCGCTTACACCTCGAAGCTGAAGCGAGCCCAGCACACACTGACGATCATTCTGGAGGGGTTGGGCCAGAAGAATGTTCCTGTACACGAAGATCAGGCGCTCAACGAGCGGCATTACGGCGACCTGCAGGGGCTGAACAAGGCTGAGACGGCCGAGAAATTCGGGGAACACCAGGTCAAAGTTTGGAGGAGGTCCTACGACGTGGCCCCGCCTGGGGGAGAGAGCCTCAAGGACACCGCGGCGCGCACACTTCCTTACTTTGAGTCTAAGATCCTGCCTGACCTGAAAAAAGGCCACAACGTCATCGTGGCCGCGCATGGGAACAGCCTCCGTTCGATCGTCATGGACCTGGACAAACTGACCAAAGAGCAGGTGCTTGAGCTCAATCTCGCCACGGGTGTTCCCCTCGTCTACGAACTCGACAAGAACCTCAAGATCCTTTCCAAGCGCGAATTGTAATTATTAACAAAAAAGACCGCTTGGAATTAATTAAACCTTGACAGAGATATTTCTTCCTGCTAGGATACCTTTAAAATAATATAAGGCTGTTAACAGTCTAGCAGCCATCAAAAAGGGGGGCACTCGAGGATGGATATTCAAAATACGGTTATGGAACCCGTGCAAGCTATGTGGACGCGTGTTCTGGGTTTTCTGCCGACGTTGATCAGCGTTATTGTTATTCTGATCGTCGGGTGGCTCATCGCCGCGTTGATACAGAAATCTGTCACCCGCTTTCTGAAGCTTGCCCGTCTCGATACGGCCAGCGAAAAGAGCGGCATCGCGAACATCCTCACCAAAGGCGATATCAACTACACCCTCTCCGAGATCATCGGCATCCTTATTTACTGGCTCATGATGCTGGTCGTGATCCTGGCGGCGGTGAACGCTCTGCATCTGACCGTCGCGGCTCAGCTGCTGAACCGTGTGATTCTTTACATCCCGAACGTCATCGCCAGCATCTTCATTCTCGCGCTCGGTATCTTTTTTGCCAGCGTCATCGGGAATGTCGTCCGGACAACGGCGGCCAACGCCGGCATCCAGCAGGCGAGGTCTTTGGGACAGGCGACGCAGGTGTTTATTTCTATCTTCATTTTCGTCGAGGCCTTGAAGCAGCTTCAGATCGACACGACGTTGATCGATTTTCTGCTGCAGGTGGTCCTCGTGGCGGTCGGTTTGGGCGTGGGGCTCGCGATCGGCTTGGGCTGCAAGGACATGGCGGCCAAGTACGTGACACAGCTCATCGACAGCTTTAAACCCAGAAAGTAAGCCGCCTTCAGTAACGGTTTCGAAGAGGCAGGAAGGAAAAACCTTCCTGCCTCTTTTTCTTTATGTTATATTCAGCGTGACATGAAAAAATCCCTTCTTTTTTTCGTCCTTGTCTTCTTGACGGCCGGCTGCTCGTCCTATGGCCCGGAGGAGCTCGACCGCCTCATGAAGGAGGATCCTTCGTTCCGGCAGATGATCGTCGGGCGCGACAAAGCTCACTCCGAGATCCGCACGATCAAACAGGATCTGCTCGCCAGGAAAAAAACGCTCGACGCGCAGGTGGAAAAGCTCCGGCGCGAGTATGACGTTCACGCCAAGGCGCAGAATATGAGGATCGAACAGCACAAAGCGGCGGTCCAGGCCAGTCAGAACATGCTGAAGCGCGAGGTCGAGACGGCGGCTGCCAAGCTCCAAGCGAGGGTGACGGAGCTCGACGGCTACCAGAAAACGCTCACGGACGTTCAGAAGGTGATCAAGGAAAGCAAAGGCTTCAACCTCTCCGAGGTCGAGCGTCAGAGATGGGAGGAGCGGGTTCTCCTTCTTTCCGAGAAGATCCGGCCGCTCTTGGATGAGATCCAGGAAGTGAAGCTCGGGATCCGCCTGAAAAAGCAGAAAATGTACTTTTTAAAGTAAATCCGCAGGTTCCCGCATGAAATTTCCCGCGTACCGCAAATTCAGGTTGGACCCTTCTTGGGACCCGTTCACCTTATTTCAGAGCTGGGCCCCGGCCGGGCCCGGCGTCCTCCTTGAAAGCGCCCGCGTTTCGCCCAAGACAGGGCGTTACTCGATCGTTGCCAGGGAACCTTTCCTGATCTTTGAGGCCAGCGGCGACCGCATCGCGCTGCGTGAAGGCCGCTCGACCCGGGTGCTGAGGGCGGACCCGTTCAAGGTTGCCGCCGCGCTCTTAAAAAAATACGCCACGCCCGCGCGGGCGGGTTTTCCGCCGTTCACCGGGGGCGCGATCGGTTACGTCGGATATGAAGCCAAGAGCCTGATCGAGCCGGGGCTTTTCCGGAAACGTCCCGGCGCCGGGCTTCCGGACATTTACCTTCTTTTTTTTGAGGACGTCATCGTGCTGGACCACGAGGCGCGGGAGCTGACTCTTTTCGGAAAACGGCTGGCCCAGCTTGAGCGGATCCTGAAGGAGGCTTCGCGCCCAGGCGGGATCGTTGAAACGGAGGAGGCGCCCCCGCGGCCCGCGACGGAAATGAAACGCGTTTGCAGCCGGAAAGCGTTCATCAAAAGCGTGAAGAAGGCCAAGGACACTATCCGGCGAGGGGAGATCTTCCAGGCGAACCTTTCCCAGCGTTTCAGTTTTAACGTTCATGAGAACGCGTCCGGCATTTATCCGCGCCTGCGGCGTATCAATCCGTCCCCCTTTTTCGGGATCTTAGAGGCGGGATCATTCCAGATCCTTTCGGGCTCCCCGGAACGGCTCGTGCGGCTCGAGAACGGCGTGATCGAAACGCGCCCCATCGCGGGGACCCGTCCGCGGGGCCGGACGGCCCGGGAGGACGCCGCGAACTCGCTTGACCTGCTTCTCAGCGAGAAGGAGCGAGCGGAGCACATCATGCTGGTGGACCTGGAACGCAATGACATGGGCCGCGTCGCGGAATACGGAAGCGTGCACGCGGATGAGCTGATGGCCGTTGAGGAGTATTCGCACGTGAAGCATATCGTTTCCAACGTGCGCGGCAGGCTGAGAAGCGGCTTGGGAGCCGTCGACGTGTTCAAGGCGTTTTTTCCCGGCGGGACGATCACCGGGACGCCGAAGATCCGCTCCATGCAGATCATCGACGAGCTGGAGCCCGTCGCCCGCGGGCCTTACACCGGATCGCTGGGCTATTTCAGTTTTTCCGGCAACATGGACTTCAATATTTTGATCCGCAGTCTTGTGCTGAAGGATGGCAAGGCGCACCTTCAGGCGGGCGCGGGCATTGTGGCGGATTCAGACCCGCAAAAAGAATATGACGAAACACTTCATAAAGCAGAAGCGCTTCGGGAAGCGCTCCTCGGCAAAAAAGCCGCCCGCGGCCGCAGCGCCGGGCGAGCTTTCTCTCGCATTTCTCGATAAGGTCTCCTGCTTCGAAACGCTTAGAGCGTACGGCGGAAAATTTTTCCGTCTTGAGGAGCACCTGAGGCGGCTTTCGGAGTCATGCCGGAGCATGGGGAACCTGTTTCCCGTTCCTCAGGCGCAGATGGCGCTCTGGGTCGGCGCTGCTTTAAAAGAAAGCGGCTGGAAAAACGCGATCGTGCGGGTTTCCGTCCATTGGGACGGGGAAGGGACGGGCGAGATAGCGGCCATCGTCCGGGAATTCACGGCTTACCCCCTGGAATTCTACGAAAAGGGCGTGCGCCTGGCGACCGCCGTGCCTAAGCGGCCCGCGCCGCGGGCGCAGGACCCACAGATCAAGTCCTCCCAATGTGTCGGCGGCGTGTCCGCTTTTCTCGATAACGGCGGCGAAAGGCCCTACGAATTCGTTCTCCTGTCGCAGGCGGGTTTTGTCGCTGAGGGCACTGTCTCCAATATATTCATTGTTCGGGAAAAAAGGCTTTTGACACCCCAGGGCAGTTCAGGTATTTTAAGGGGAGTCACGCGGGGCGTTGTGATGGAGCTTGCGGAGAAAAGAGGCCTTGAACCGCAGGAAACGCTTCTCACGCGCCACGAGCTTTACAACGCCGAAGAATGTTTCATCACGAACACCTCGTCGGAAATTCTCCCGGTGGTCTCCATCGACGGGCGCCGTATCGGGAAAGGCAGTCCCGGCCCCGTGACCCAAAGGCTCGCGAAGGATTTTAAAAAACTCAGATGACAACGGTCAAAAGAGCGCTGATCAGCGTTTACGATAAAAAAGGGATCGTCCCGTTCGCCAAAAGGCTTCGGGCGCTCGGCGTCGAGATCATCTCGACGGGCGGGACGGCGAAGCTTTTACGCGCGTCCGGCGTACCGGTGAAAGAAGTGTCGGCCGTCACAAAATTCCCGGAAATGCTCGACGGCCGCGTGAAGACGCTGCATCCTCGGCTCCACGCGGGGATCCTCGCGCTGCGCGACAATCCCAAACACCGGGCGACCTTGAAAGCCCACCACATCCAGCCGATCGATCTTTTGGTCGTGAATCTTTATCCCTTTTGGGACGCGGTCCGCGCGAAGTCCAACGAGCCTGAGACCCTCGAAATGATCGATATCGGCGGGCCCTCGATGCTTCGCGGCGCGGCGAAGAATTACCGCTTTGTCGCGGCGGTGTCCGATCCGCGGGATTACGACGCGGTGCTGAAGGAGCTCGAGAAAAGCGGATCGCTGTCGGACGCGACGCGGAGAAGCCTTGCCTCAAAAGTTTTTAAGCTCACTTCCCATTATGACGGTTTGATCCACCGCTATTTTGACGCGGGACGGATTTCCCGGAACCAGATGCCCGACGCGGTGTCGCTTGATTTCGAGAAAGTCCAGGACCTGCGTTACGGGGAGAACCCTCACCAGAAGGGAGGCCTTTATCGCGAGAAGGGCGGCAAGGCCGCCGGGATCTTAAAGGCCAAAAAACTCCACGGGAAGGAGCTTTCTTTTAACAATATTCTGGACCTCGACGCGGCGCTCGACATGGTCCGCGATTTTAAAGAGCCCGTGTGCGCGATCATCAAACATACGAACCCCTGCGGGTTCGCGGCGGCCAAAGACGCGAGCCTGGCGTTCAAGAATGCCTATGCTTGCGACCCTCTGTCCGCGTTTGGCGGCATCGTTGGCTTCAACATCCCCGTGGACGGAAAAGCGGCGCGGGAAATTTTAAAAAGCGGATTTATCGAATGCATTGTGGCGGTTTCCTTCACGAAGGAGGCGCTCGAGCTTCTCAAAGCGAAAAAGAATCTACGGCTTCTGGCTTCCGGCGGCGATGCGGGGAAGGACCTATACGATTTCAAGAAGGTAAGAGGAGGGCTGTTGCTCCAGGACCGCGACGCGCGTGAACCAAAACCCTCGGGCCTCAAATGCGTCACGAAGGCCCGGCCCAAAGAATCCGAGATCAAAGATCTTTTATTCGCGTTCAAGGTGTCACGCTTCGTGAAATCAAACGCGATCGTCGCCGCGAAGAACGGCGTAACGGTGGGCCTCGGCATGGGCCAGCCGTCCCGCGTCGATTCCTGCCGGACGGCGCTGCGGAAAGCCGGCAAACGCGCGCGCGGCGCGGTCCTCGCTTCCGACGGATTTTTCCCAAAACCGGATTCGATCGCGCTCGCGAAAAAAGCGGGGATCCGCGCGATCATCCAGCCCGGCGGCTCGATCCAGGACGAGGCGGTCATCCGCGCCTGCAACCGCGC
>CAZBAY010000116.1:0-19265 GCA_964489945.1 uncultured Planctomycetia bacterium | reverse complement strand
AGGCCCCAGCCGAGGCGGAGCGCGTATTCACATTCAGCTATGGAAGGTCCGCACGGCCTGGGGCTTGCTTTGGAACTTTAATTATTTGGGGTGGTTGTGGACTTTCGGGTTTGGGTTTTGAACGGTGGGTTTGTCTTGGGGTTTTATTCCGGCTTGGAGTCTCAGCGTTTACGACGAGGATTTGATCCGGCTTTGAGTTAGCCCACGCCAAGACATTGGATCTCTCGGGAGTTCGACGCTTAAAAATTGCTCGATAGTTTTAATTCGTGAGGCTTGTAGAATTTCTGTGGCCCGACGCGAATTGTATACCGTGCTTAATGGGTACGAATCATGAATTACGTGGTAATCTGAAGGTGAAGTTCGACAGGCCTAAGGACAGGTCGTAAGAATGAAAAAGCCTCCCTTGGAATGAATCACACCAACGGGAGGCTTTTTTATTCTTCGTCAGCGGGATTCTGGCGCTTAGGCGCCACACCTGGTTCCCGCGAAGGCGGCGGATTTCAGCCCGCCGCCGGAGTGCCGCACGCAGTGGGCGTGCGGCCTTGGGTCGCCAATTTGTATTCCGGTGAGCTGGCCGAAGAACACCACCAATGGCGACGCCCACTTAAAATCGAGCGAAGCATCTCCCGATGGGGCTTCTCTGGAACATAGTCTACTAACTACTAATTTGTACAAATTAGTAGTTATGGGTAAATCCAGAATTTATATACACAAGTACTATTTTTTATTAAATAGTACTTGTTGACAAACTTAAAATTGTTGTTTATACTAATATACAGAAATTAGTATTCAGCTAATATTTAGCAATACGAGAGGAAGTCAATGTATGTTAGAGCAAGCTCCCGATTGGATGTCAATACGGTCGAAAATCGATTTTTCTAAAATAACTGACCCAACTCAAGATCCAAATTTTGTTGCCCTTGTCCACCGCGTCAACAACAAGGAATATCTCTTCTGGGATCGATTCAAGCAAATATATAAACTGACCGGCTTATCGGCCGAGGAAGCATGGGCCTATATTCGACTAGTTCGCTTTGCCAACTC
Organism: uncultured Planctomycetia bacterium; assembly: GCA_964489945.1. Taxonomy (GTDB): domain Bacteria; phylum Omnitrophota; class Gorgyraeia; order 2-02-FULL-51-18; family 2-02-FULL-51-18; genus CAZBAY01. The sequence continues at coordinate 18,221 of CAZBAY010000116.1, read as the reverse complement.
CAAAAGGATACCACTTCGGGATACTAAAAACCGTGTTTTTTCGTATTGGCTTCCCGACGGTGTTTATGAAGATTTGCATTTTACTGATCAACACGCAGCCGGAGAAATTTTAGTTGAGCACCCTGATATTCCCAAGTCCGAGAGAGAGCGTTTTGTCATCAGTTCACTGATGGAAGAAGCTATTGCATCTAGCCAACTTGAGGGGGCTGCGACAACCCGTGAAGTTGCTAAGAGGATGCTTCGACTAGGTGAAAAGCCAAAAGATAAATCGGAGCAGATGATTTTCAATAATTACCAGGCGATGAAACATGTCAAAGAACTTACACAAAAGCCCCTATCGGTTGACATGTTGAATGACATTCAGGGAATTCTTACGAAAGATACACTAGATGACTCTGCTACTTCTGGGCGTTTTAGAACAGATGACGCAAAGGAACGTGTTCATGTAGTAGATAATTCTACTGGTGAAATTTTGCATGTTCCACCACCGGCAGGCGAGCTTACTGACCGGATTGATCAGCTTTGCAAATTTGCAAACGAAGAGGACCATTACGGATTTATGCACCCAGTGGTCAAGGCTATCATACTCCATTTTTGGTTGGCCTATATTCATCCATATGTGGATGGTAACGGGAGAACGGCCCGGACCCTGTTCTATTGGTTCATGCTCAAAAAGGGGTACTACATGACGGAATATCTGGCGATATCCAGAATAATCAAAGATTCACCAAGTCAATACAAGAAGGCCTATCTATATTCCGAGATTGATGGTCAGGACTTGACATATTTTATCTCTTTTCATATGCATACCATCCGGAAAGCGTTTGATGATATGAAACAATATCTCATCCGGAAATCACAAGAACACAAAGAAGCAATGGCTAAACTTGCAAGATATCCTGATCTTAATGCCAGACAATCTCAGCTTCTTTATCATGCTTTGACCAAGCCCGGATCTTATTACACTATAGAGTCCCACATGAATCTGTATGGCGTCACATACGAAACATCAAGGACTGATTTATTGGATTTGGAGAATAAAGGATTTCTTACCAAAGTCACAAAGGGAAAGAGCTTCATATATTTACCAGCAGATGATCTGAAAGAAAGAATCAAACCACCAAAGAAATCGAACTAGTGATTCTGTAACGAATGGCCGACCCGCCGCCGGAGTGCCGCAAGCAGTGGGCGTGCGGTCTGGGGTCGTCATTTTGGTTTATTAACATGGATATAGCACTAATCTTTCATTTGGTACTAGGCGGAGTCGGAATTATCGCGCTCGTGAAGGCGTACTCCGCCCATTTATTTGATCCGACTTTATTTATGCCCCTGCTCCCCGCTACTGGCGGCCTTGCAGCAAGCTATTTGTGGATCAGACCCGATCTCTGGTATACGACCAAAGACACTACTAAAGATCCAAAGAGCGCGTTGTCTCGCCAAGCAGATTGCATCGTGACGTTTATTTTTATATCTGCGATTACGTGGGTTGCCTACAAATTCCAGGATACAGATGCAAAGAGATACATGTTTGTCGTATCCGTTTGCTTGATCGTTGCGATAGGTAATGCTGTTTCACGGGCGTTAAAGGCTTGCCTCGAAAAATGGCACAAAGTTTAGTCTCGATCTGTAAGCTCTTTTAGAGAAAAACGAAAAGAACCAACCCAGCTCATCACTTCGGCGCCGCCTCCTAGTTCCCGCGAAGGCGGCGGACTCGATCCGCCGCCGGAGTGCCGCACGCAGTGGGCGTGCGGCCTGGGGCCACCATTTTCCTCTCAAATAAATATATTTGACAAATAAGGTCATGTATGGTAGATTTTTATGACAATATACATGAGTAATTTAGTAGACTATAAGAAAAGGAGTCAAGGCGAAGGGACATGACACACCTAGACAAGCTGGAAAATCAGTCCATTTTCATTCTGCGGGAGGCTTATAAGAAGTTCGATAAGCTGGCCATGCTCTGGTCGATGGGCAAGGACTCGACGGTGCTCATTTGGCTGGCGAAGAAGGCTTTTTTCGGGCGGGTGCCGTTCGAGACGGTGCACGTCGACACGACGTTCAAATTTCCCGAGATGTACGAGTACCGCGCCAAATACGCGAAGGAGTGGAACCTGAATCTTCTGGTGTACACCAATCAGGAGGCCATTGCGCGCGGGGTCAATTACCAGAATAACGACCCGGTGACGGTCTGCCATGAGATGAAGACGGTGGCGCTCCAGCAGGCGATCGGGCAGAAAAAATGGAACGGACTTATCGTCGGCATCCGCCGCGACGAGGACGGCACGCGCGCGAAGGAGAAATTTTTCTCGCCGCGGAACATCGATTTTGAATGGGATTATAAAGACCAGCCTCCGGAGCTTTGGAACCAGTTCCAGTCGGACTATGACAAGGACGCGCATGTCCGGATCCACCCGCTCCTTGAGTGGACCGAGATCGACGTATGGAAGTATGTCCAGCGCGAGAATATCCCGGTCGTGAACCTTTATTTCGCGAAAAATGGCAAACGCTACCGCACACTCGGCTGCCAGCCGATCACAAAGCCGGTCGAGTCGGACGCCGACACGATCGAAAAGATCATCGAGGAGCTAAAGAACACGAAGATCTCCGAGCGAGTGGGACGCGACCAGGACCATTCCCAGCGCTACGCGATGCAAAAACTAAGAGCGAAAGGGTATATGTAAAATGGGTCAGGCAACCTTGGAAAAAGAAGTCGAGGTAAAAGACGACGCGCTGAGGATCGTTTTCGTGGGCCATGTGGACCACGGAAAGTCTACGCTCGTTGGGCGTATCCTTTATGAGACGGGCTCCGTTCTGCCCTCGAAGATCAAATATGTCGAGGAGATCTGCAAGGACCGCGGCATGAAGTACGAACACGCCTTTTTGCTCGACGCCTTGGAAGAAGAGCAGGACCAGGGCATTACGATCGACGTCTCGCAGGTGTATTTCAAAAGCAAGCGGCGCCGTTACTGCGTCATCGACGCGCCGGGGCACAAGGAATTCCTGAAGAACATGATCTCGGGCGCCTCGACGGCGGACGTCGCGATCCTTCTTATTGACGCGGAAGAGGGCCTGCGCGAGCAGACGAAGCGCCACGCGACGATCCTGTCGCTTCTCGGGATCAAGAATTTCGTCGTCGTTGTGAACAAGATGGACCTCGTGAACTACGACCAGGCTGTTTTCGAGAAACTGAAAACCGATTATAGCGTGCACCTGGAATCCCTTCGTCTCAAGCCGCAGGCGTTTATTCCCATGTCTGCCTATAACGGCGAGAACGTGATCGAAAAAAGCGACAAGATGGCCTGGTACAAAGGCGAGGCGTTCCTCTCGTTCCTGGACGGCCTGGATCACCACAAGCTTTCGGAGGAAAAGCCGCTTCGTTTTCCCCTGCAGGATGTTTACAAATTCGATAAGAACCGCATTTTCTCGGGACGCGTCGAATCGGGGAAGATCTCCGTCGGGGATGAGGTTATTTTTCTGCCGTCGGAGAAAACGGGCGTTGTGAGAGCGATCGAGAAATGGAACGCTCCCAAAGAAACGACAGCTCAGGCCGGCGAATCGATCGGCATTGTGCTGGAGGATCAGATCTTTGCCGAGCGCGGGGAGATCGTCTGCCATGCCAAGTCGAGGCCTCAGGTTTCCCAGTCTTTCGTGGCCAATATTTTCTGGATGGGGAATAAACATCTTGAGAAAGGCGCGCGCTGCCTCCTGAAGCTCACGACGCAGGAAGTCGAGTGTGTTGTCGAGTCCATTTTAAAGGTCATTAATTCGTCGACGCTCGAGGAGATCTCGAAGACCGCCCATGAGATCGCCAAAAACGAGGTCGCGGAGATCATTGTGACGGCGAAGAAACCGGTCGCGTTTGATGTTTTTGACCAGATCGCGGAAACGGGGCGCTTTGTGCTGGTGCACGAAAAACAGGTGCGCGGCGGTGGGATCATTTTAAAGAAGTATGAACACATTGGCGTTTCCATATAAATGGCAAACGTAGCGGACATTCCGAAACTCAACGCGGAGTTTAAGACAAAAGGGCCGCAGGAGTTTTTGGCCTGGGCGCTGAAAAATTTTCACCCGCGGATCGCGTTGGCGTCTTCCTTTGGGGCGGAGGATGTTGTTCTCATCGACATGCTTGTGAAGCTCGAGCCAGGCGCGCGGATTTTCACACTCGATACGGGCCGGCTCAACGAAGAAACGTATGATGTGATGGACCGCATCCGCTCCAAATATAAGGTGACGATCGAATCTTATTTTCCCGATTTCCGGGCCGTCGAAAAGCTTGAACGCGAAAAAGGGTTTTATTCATTCCGGCAGTCGGTCGAGAACCGCATCGAGTGCTGCGGGATCCGGAAAGTGGAGCCCTTGAAGCGGGCCCTGAACGGGCTCGACGCGTGGATCACGGGCCTTCGCCATGAGCAGTCGATGACGCGGAAAACCGTCGAACGGATCGAAAAAGATGAGACGCACGGCGGAATTTTAAAGATCAATCCGTTGGTGGATTGGACCACGGACCAGGTTTGGGAGTATATCCGGAAAAACCAGGTTCCTTATAATAAGCTTCACGACCAGGGATATCCGTCGATCGGCTGCGCGCCCTGCACGCGCGCCGTGAAACCCGGCGAGGACATCCGCGCGGGGCGCTGGTGGTGGGAGCGGCCCGATCACAAGGAGTGCGGCTTGCACGTTTCGGGCGAACGGAAAAAATTGGAAGATAAAAAATGAGAGTCGTTCTAAGGCGCGTCCATAAGAGTTTCCGGCAAAAGGGCCAGAAGGTGCAGGCCCTCGGCGACGTGAACTTCACGATCGAGGAGGGGGAATTCGTCTGCGTGATCGGTCCCTCGGGCTGCGGCAAGTCGACGCTGGTTTCCCTTATCGCGGGACTGGAATTTCCCGATTCGGGAGAGGTCTATGTTGATTCCAAGATTGTCGAAGGGCCTTCCCGCGACCGTATCGTCGTGTTCCAGGAAGCGGCGCTTTTTCCGTGGCTCTCGGTGCTCGAGAACGTCGCGTTTGGCCTTAAGATCGCGGGCGTTCAGGAGAACGAAAGAAGGCAGCGGGCGCTTGACGCGATCAAGCTGGTGCATTTGTCCCGTTTCGTGAACGCGCATCCGCATGAGCTTTCCGGCGGCATGAAACAGCGCGCGGCGATCGCCCGGGCCCTTGTGATGGACCCGAAGATCCTTTTGATGGATGAGCCTTTCGCGGCGCTTGACGCGCAGACGCGGGCGATGCTTCAAGCGGAACTTCAGGATATTTGCCAAAAAACGGGAAAGACGGTTCTTTTTGTCACGCACAACGTACGCGAAGCGACGTTTCTCGCGGACCGGGTGCTTGAAATTTCAGCGCGGCCCGGGACGATCAAGAACGAGTATCCTATCCACATCGGGCGGCCGCGGAGGGAACAGGACGCCAATCTTTTGGCGATCCAGGCGAAGATCATGGAATCGCTGAAAGTCGAGATCGAAAAAGTGGTCCAGCAGGAGCTCGACACGGATTACCACGTGTCGCGGTCGGGGATCCTGACGCCCGTGGACAAGAATATTGGAAGCAACATCTGATGATCCAGATCCGGAAAGAGGTTCATGACGCGATGATCGAGCACGCCCGGAAAGGGTATCCGAACGAAGCGTGCGGCATTCTAGCCGGAAAAAAAGAAGGCGAAGCGGGGAATTTTTTTCCGATGAAGAACACCGATGAATCGAGCATCAGTTATTTCATGGACCCGAAGGAGCAATTACAGATCTTTAAGAAAATGAGAGAGCAGAAGATCGACATGACCGGGATCTTTCATTCCCATGTGGCGAGTGAGGCCGCTCCGTCCCAGAAGGACGTGCGGCTGGCCTTTTATCCCGACGTGAGCTATCTCATTGTGTCGCTGTCGGACAAGGCAAAACCCGTTTTGAGGTCTTTTAAGATAAAGGATGAGATCGTGAAAGAGGAGGAGATCCAAATTGTCTGAAACGCGCGCGGACCTGATCAAAATTATGTTGAACGGAAAGGAAAGGGAGATCCAGGCGGGGATGACTGTTTCGGAACTCCTGACGAAATGGAAAATGCGGCCGGAACTTGTCACGGTCGAAGTGAACGAGGATATTCTGCAGAAACTTGATTATGAAACGACCCGTTTGAAGGATGGGGACAGCGTAGAGTTCGTTTTTTATATGGGAGGAGGCGCCAAAGTGAACGCATCGATCTTAGACCTGATCGGCAACACGCCGATGGTCCAGCTGGCCAAAGTGGCCGACAAGTCGCACGCGCGGGTGTTGGCGAAACTGGAAATGTTCAACCCGGGCGGGAGCGTGAAGGACAGGATCGCTCTCAACATGATCGAGCAGGCCGAGAAGAAGGGGATCTTGAAACCCGGGTCCGTGATCGTGGAACCCACGAGCGGCAACACGGGCATAGGACTCGCCGTTGTCGGAGCCGTCAAAGGCTACAAGGTGATCCTCACGATGCCCGAAGCGATGAGCCAGGAGCGTATCCAGATCCTCCAAAGCTTCGGCGCGGAAGTTATTCTCACACCCGCCAAGGATGGCATGGTGGGCGCCGTCGAAAGGGCGCGCGAGATCGTCGCGTCTAAAAAAGACGCGTTCATGCCCCAGCAGTTCATGAACCCGGACAATCCGGCGATGCACCGTAAGACCACCGCCAAGGAAATTTTGCGCGACACGGACGGAGAGCTCGATGCTTTCGTGGCGGGTGTCGGCACGGGCGGGACGATCACCGGCGTGGGGGAGGTTTTAAAAAAGCATAATCCCAAGATCAAGATCATCGCGGTGGAACCGAAATCCTCCGCCGTTCTCTCAGGCGGAAAACCGGGACCCCATATGATCCAGGGGATCGGCGCGGGGTTTATCCCCGAGGTATTGGACCGGTCCGTGATCGACCAGATCATCACGGTGGACGACCACGAGGCCTATGAGATGGCCAAGCGCCTCACGCGCGAAGAGGGGATCTTCGCCGGGATCTCGGCGGGCGCGGCCTGCCTGGGCGCGCTCAAGATCGCCAAAGCGCTCGGCCCCCAGAAGACCGTCGTGACCCTGTTTCCCGATTCGGGCGAACGGTACCTGAGCGTCGAACCTTACTTCAACGTTTAATTTCCGCTCGATGCCCTTTTTCACGAACGGCAATAACCTTTTTTTGAGGATCCTGCGGCAGGCCGCGTTTTACGCGCTGCTCGTCGCGCTGTGGAAACTTCTTTTTTCCCTTAAGATCTGGCCGCAGTATCTTTTTCCCTCGCCGGAGCAGGTTCTCGAGACGCTTAAAGTCGGTCTTCAGGATAAAAGTTTCCTGATCGGGATCGGCGTGAGCCTCAAAAGGATCTTTTTTGGGTACGGCATTTCCGTCATTTTTGGGACGCTTCTGGGCCTTGTGATCGGGAAAGTCCGGGTGCTGGACGAGACGGTCGGCGGATTTTTGGTCGGCCTGCAGACCCTCCCCTCGATCTGCTGGCTGCCGCTGGCCATTCTCTGGTTCGGCCTGAACGAAGCGGCGATCAATTTCATCGTGATCATGGGTTCGCTTCTTTCGATCACGATCGCGACTGATGGAGGCGTGAAAAATATCCAGCCGCTCTATCTTCGCGCGGGCCGGAACATGGGCGCGAAAGGCCGGCAAATGTTCTTCGACGTGGTCCTGCCCGCGGCGCTCCCGTCTATCCTGATGGGCCTGAAACAGGGGTGGTCATTCGCCTGGCGGTCCCTCATGGCGGCGGAGATCCTTTTCGTGAGCCTGGGGCTGGGGCACCTTCTCAATATGGGCCGCGAGCTCAACGACATGAGCCAGGTCATTGCCGTCATGATCATCATTGTTGTGATCGGCATCGTGATGGAGGCGCTTGTGTTTGGTCTTCTGGAAAAAAAGGTGCGGCGGCTTTGGGGCCTTGAGAAAAATTGAAGAAAGCGATCGATCCAAAACGCTGTATCGCCGCCGCGCTGCTCCTTTTTCTTTCCGGTTGCGCCACTTCCGCTGGTAAACCGGTCATCCGGGTGGCCCATTTACCGAACGTTACTCACGCGCAGGCCGTTATCGCGCACGGGAACGGCTGGTTTGACGGAAAGCTAGGCCCGGACGCGGTGGTCGAGTGGAAAATTTTTAACGCCGGGCCTTCCGTCATCGAAGCGATCTTCGCAGGGCAAATTGACATTGCCTACGCGGGCCCCAGCCCCGCCATCAATGGCTTCATCAAGTCGGGCGGCGAAGCCCTACGGGTCGTAGGCGGCGCGGCTTCCGGCGGCGCGGCGCTCGTCGTGCGGAAGGACGCGGGCATTTCCTCGGTGGGGGATCTTAGAAACAAGAAGATCGCGTCGCCACAGTTGGGCAACACGCAGGACGTGGCGCTCCGGTCGTGGCTTTCCAAAAATAACCTCACGCTGAAGGAAAAGGGGGGAGAGGTGCAAGTCATTCCCATTTCCAACGCCGACCAACAGACGCTTTTTTTGAAAAAGGATATCGACGCGGCCTGGACGGTCGAGCCCTGGGTGTCGCTTTTGGTGGAAAACGCGGGCGGCCGGATCTTTCTCGAGGAATCTTCTCTCTGGCCGGGCGGACAGTACGCGACGACTCTTGTTCTTGTCCGGAAAAATTTTCTGGAGAAACACCCGGAGCTGGTAAAAAAATTCCTCTTGGCGCATGCTGAGCTCACTGATTGGGTGAACCAAAATCCTTCGGAAGCCAAAAAGATCCTGAGCGAGGAGCTCGCGCGCGAAACGGGCAAGGTCCTGCCGTCAAAAGTGCTCGACGCGGCATGGAAGCGTATTCACTTCACCACAGATCCACTGGAGTCCTCGATAAGGGAACAGGGGAGGGCGGCTTTCCAGGCGGGATTTCTTAAAAAGGATCCCGATCTTTCGGCGCTCTTTGAGCGTGGAATTCTTGAATCAAAAATTGAAAAGTGATAAGCTCAAAAGAGTTTGTGTCTATAGGAAAATAAATGAGTTACATAAAAGGTCTTAAATGCCGGGAATGCCACCGCGAGTATAAAGCGGAGGCGATCTACGTCTGCGAGTTCTGCTTTGGGTCGCTTGAGGTGGACTACGATTACGACCGGATCAAAGCCGCGATCTCGCGCGAGAAGATCGAAAAAGGTCCACTGTCGATCTGGCGTTACCGCGAGCTCCTGCCCATTGATAAAGATCCCATTGTAGGTTTTCATTCCGGTTTCACGCCTCTTTTCCGCGCGGAAAATCTCGGGAAAAAACTTGGTATGAAAGAGCTTTATATAAAGGATGACTCCGTCTGCCATCCCACGCTTTCCTTTAAGGACCGCGTCGTGGCGGTGGCCCTGACACGCGCCCGGGAGCTCGGGTTCAAGACCGTGGCCTGCGCCTCTACCGGCAATCTCGCCGGTTCCGTCAGCGCCCAGGCCGCCCTTGCCGGGTTCAACCGCTTTATTTTTATTCCCGCGGACCTTGAAGTGGGAAAAGTGGTCGGCTCTCTTTCCTACGCGCCGAATCTCATCGCGGTCGAGGGCAATTACGACGAGGTGAACCGCCTCTGCGCGGAGATCGCGGGGCGTTACCAATGGGCGTTCGTGAACGTCAACATCCGCCCTTATTACGCCGAAGGTTCCAAGACCTATGGCTATGAAGTGGCTGAACAACTCGGGTGGAAGACGCCGAAGCATATCGTGGTGCCAGTCGCGAGCGGTTCGCTTCTTGTGAAAATTTGGAAGGCCTTCAAGGAATTCAAGAAACTCGGGCTCATCAGTTCCCATGACTGCAAAGTGTACGGCGCGCAGGCGGAAGGGTGTTCCCCCGTCGTCACGGCGATGAAAGAAAAAAGCGAGATCATCAGGCCCGTGAAACCCAAGACGATCGCCAAGTCCCTCGCGATCGGCAATCCCGCCGATGGCATTTACGCGATCGACGCGATGAAAGAATCGGGCGGGACCGCCGAATCTGTCACGGATCAGGAGATCATAGAGGGCATCAAGCTTTTGGCCTCGACTGAGGGGATTTTCACGGAAACGGCCGGCGGTGTCACCGTGGCCACGGCGAAGAAACTCATCGAGCAGGGAGTTATCCCGCGCGACGAGTCCTGCGTCATTTCGATCACCGGGAACGGCTTAAAAACGCAGGAGGCGGTCTCCGATCACGTCGGAAAGCCCTACCGCATCAAGCCCAATATTGATTCCTTTGAACAGGCAATGAGGACTGAGGCGAACATTAAGGAGGACGTATGGCAGTCAAAGTAAGAATTCCAACTCCGTTGCAGAAACTGACGAACAATCAGGGCGAAGTCCAGTGCATGGCCGCTTCCATCAACGACATGCTCGCGGACCTGGAGAAACAGCATCCGGGGATCAAGGAACGCATCTGCGACGCGGAAGGAAAACTCCGCCGCTTCGTCAATATCTATGTAAATGAGGAGGACATTCGTTTCCTTCAGGGGCAGGACACGAAGCTGAAGGACGGAGACGACATTTCTATCATTCCCGCGATCGCAGGGGGCTCCGGAGACAAACTCGTGAAAAAACGCGTGACGCTGGTTTTCCCGGCGGATCAGATCAAAGAGCCGGCTGTTTTTACCATGGCGAAAAAGTTCGACGTGATGCCGAATATCCGCCGCGCCCGGGTTACGGAAACCGTGGGCGAGATGATGCTGGAACTCGAAGGGACGGAGAAAAATCTCGAAGCCGGCATCAAATTCCTCGAATCGCACGGTATCAAGGTGGAGCCGGTGACCGGGGACAGCGCGTTTTGAGAATCAAACTTTCTTTTATGGTGTCACTCGCGGTCGTTTCCTTCGTTTTTTTCGCCGGCTATTTCTGCACGGACCTTTTCTTCCGCGTCCGGAAAATCCCCGTTCCCTTCGAATGGGCGGGAGCGGCGGTCGGGCTGGGTCTGGCGTGCTGGACGGCGGGCACCCTTCAACTTTCAAGATCAATCAGGAGGATCCGTGATGAAAAAAGGATTGGCGGCAATTCTGCTTTTTCTAGTACTCGCGCCGAGCGCGTTCGCGGAGGAAGTCTCAGTCCGGAAACTGGATCAGATCCTCGAGAATCAGACAGAGATCTTAAAGCAGTTGGCTGAGATCAAGTCGGAACTCGAGATCGTGAAGGTCCGCGCGACCCGATAAAGCCCGCCCGTGAAATTTTCCACCAAAACCCTTTATGGTTTAAAGGCCGTCCTCGTTCTCGCCAGCCGTTTTGGCGAAGGGTCTCTGTCCGTTTCCCAGATCGCCAAGAAAGAGGGGATCTCGGTCCAGTATCTGGAGCAGATCCTGAACGCCCTGAAGCGCAAAGGACTCGTCAAAAGCGTCAGGGGGCCGCAGGGGGGTTACGTTCTCTCCAAAAAGCCGTCCGAGATCAGCCTGGAATCACTTTTTTACACTTTGGAAGAGAAGCCATCTACGACGTTGAACGGCAAGCTTCAAGTCACCTCCGAAACGGACGAAGTAGCCATCGCGAACCTCATGTTTTGGGGCAAGCTGAAGGCCTCCCTCGAAAAAGGCCTATCCGAGATCACCTTAAAAGACCTCCTCGACGACGCCCGCAAGCTAAAAAAGGGCAAGTCGACCGCCTCACCTTATACTTTTAATATCTAAGCTCAAACCTTGCCCGGCTGCCGGGTGCATGTTATAATCAGTCCATTGTCGTACATTTTCGACGGAAGGGATAAGTCCATAAGGCTTTATAACATATGGACTTACATATGACCATCGAGACCAAAGAGCGCTTGAGGCGCAAGATCAGGAAAGAGCTTGAGGCCCAGGCCCCCGCCGAGCGTGAAAAGCGCAGCCGGCGGATCGAAGAAAAGCTCTTCGGCCTTGATGATTTTAAAAAAGCGGTGACGGTGTGTTTTTACGTTTCGAGGCCTGCCGAGGTGGACACGACGTCCATGATCGACCGGGCGCTGGAAATGGGCAAAAAAGTGCTCGTCCCGCTTTCTCACTTAGAAAATAAAGAGCTCCGCCTATATGAAATTAAAAACCGCAGGGAAGATCTCGAGCCAGGCGCTTTCCAGATCCCCGAACCGCGTCCCGAAAGGACACGGCTCGCGGATCCTAAAGAGTTGGACTGCGTCATCGTTCCCGGCGTCGTGTTTGACCGGAAGAATCACCGGATCGGATACGGCAAGGGGTTTTACGACCGCTTCCTGAGCGGACTGAAATCCCGGGTTTCCAAAATAGGCCTGGCCTTTACTTTCCAAGTTGTCCCTGAAATTTCCGAAGAAAACCACGACGAAAAGCTCGACCTTGTTCTAACCGACTAAGTCGGTTCATAAAATCTTGAGGTGACTATCATGGACTGGAATTTCATTTTGCTTATGGTTTTAGGAAGCCTTGTCATTGCCGGAGCGGCTTTCGCTATCGGCTATTTTGTGCGCAAACTCTACGCGGAGCGCCTTATCCGCACGGCGGAATCGAAGGCGCGCGCGATCCTCGTGACGGCCAAGCGCGAATCGGAAGACGCGGCAAAACGCGCGGACAAAGAAAGCAAAACTTATCTCGTCAACGTCCAGCGGGATTTTGAGAACAAGATCGCCCAACAGAAGCGCGACCTCGAGAACGCCGAAAAGGTCGTGAGACATAAAGAGGAAACGCTCGGGCAAAAGATCGACCTGGCGGACAAGCGTGAACGCGAAGCTCTTTTTAAGTTTCAGGAAGCGGTCAAAAAGGAAAGCACCGTACTGGAAAAGGAAAAATCCCTCGATGAGCTCGTGGGGGAGGAAAGACTGATCCTTCAAAGGATCTCCAAGCTCGACGGCGAGGAAGCCAAGCGCGAGTACTTAAAGCGCCTCGAGACGGACTTGCGCCGGGATTCGAGCCGTCTTATCACCGAGGTGGAAAGCCAGGCGAAGGCGGAAGCCGACCAAAAAGCCAAAAAGATCTTAAGTCTCGCGATCCAGCGCTGTGCGGCCGCGCATACGGTGGAATCCACCGCGACGACCGTGCGTCTGCCCAATGAGGAAATGAAGGGCCGTATCATCGGGAAGGACGGGCGGAATATTAAATCCTTCGAAACGCAGACCGGCGTCGATCTTTTGGTCGACGAAACGCCGGAAGTCGTCACCCTTTCCGCGTTCGACGGTGTGCGGCGTGAAACAGCCCGCCGCGCCCTCGAAGAACTCATGCAGGACGGTAGGATACATCCCGCGCGCATCGAGGAAGTCGTCCAAAAAGCCAAGCGCAATATGGAGAATGTTTTAAAAGAGGAAGGTGATAAGGCGATCGCCGAGGTGGGGATCACGAATGTTCACCCCGAGATCGTAAAACTCTTGGGGCGGCTCCGCTATCGTTCGAGCTACGGCCAGAATGTGCTCGATCACTCTCTGGAAGTCGCGCACCTCATGACCGTGATCGCCGGAGAGATGGGCATCGACCCGGTTCTCGCGCGCCGCGCGGGGCTTTTGCATGATATCGGAAAAGCCGTGAGCCACGATGTGGACGGGCCGCATGCCCTGATCGGCGGGGAATTGGCCCGTCGTTACGGCGAGAATCCCGATGTGGTCCACGGCATTGAGGCACACCACGAGGACATCGAGATCAATTCCATTTGGCCGGTGCTGGTCCTCGCGGCGGACGCGGTTTCCGCGGCGCGACCCGGAGCGCGGCGTGAGAGCCTTGAAAATTATGTGAAGCGGCTCACGGCTCTTGAAGAGATCGCCGACAAGCACCCGGGTGTTGAAAAATCGTACGCGATCCAGGGCGGACGCGAGGTCCGCATCGTCGTGAGACCCGACCGCGTCAGGGAGGATTCCCTGCCGGCCTTGGCGCGGGAAATTTCCAAGAAGATCGAGGACACGCTCCAGTATCCGGGGCAGATCAAGGTGATCGTCATCCGCGAAACCCGCTTCGAGGACGTCGCCAAATAATGAAGATCCTCGCGATCGGAGACACCTACGGTGAGCCGGGACGGAAAGCGATCGAGCTTTTTGTCAACAACATGAAGCGGAACGGCGAAGTGGATTTTGTGCTGTGTAACGCGGAGAACGCGGCCGCGGGCGCCGGCATCACCGAATCGATCGCGAAGGAACTTTTCGTGAACGGCTGCGATGTCCTCACAGGCGGTGACCATATTTATGACCGGAAAAAAGACATCGAGGAATTTTTGAAAAAAGATCCCCGCCTTATCCGCCCCGCGAATTTCCCGAAAGGCGCGCCGGGGGCCGGTTCCACCGTCGTCGAAGTGAAGGGTGTCAAAGTGGGCGTCATTCACATCGCGGGGCAGGTTTTCATGCGTTATCAATTGGGCCATCCTTTTTTTGCCGCCGATGAAGAACTCGAGAAAGTAAAAAAAGCCGGCGCTCAGGTGATCTTGGTCGATGTGCACGCCGAAGCGACCAGCGAAAAAATGGCGCTTTCCTGGTATCTCGACGGGCGTGTCTCGGCGGTCGTCGGGACGCACACGCACATTCAGACGGCCGATGAACGTGTCACCGCGAAGGGCACGGCCTGTATCACGGACCTCGGTATGACAGGGCCTTATGATTCCGTGATCGGCGCGGAAAAAGAGCCCATTATCCAAAGATTCCTGACCCAGATCGGCACCAAAAAAGAAGTCGCCAAAAACGATGTTAAGCTGTGCGGCGCGCTCATCACGGTGGACGAACACACCGGCAAAGCACTTTCAATTGAGAGAGTTCAGAAGAAAGTTCCCGCGTGAAGACCAAATACGTTCTTGAGCCTCAGAAGGTTGAGGGTCCCACTCGCCAAATCTTGACCGTTTCCGAGATCACCGCGAATATTCGAGTCGCGCTTGAAGAAAATTTTTCGAATATCTGGATCGAGGGTGAGGTCACCAATTTTAAATTCCACACTTCCGGGCACATGTATTTCACCTTGAAGGACGAGACCGCGCAGATCCAGTGCGTGATGTTCCGCGGCGACAACACCCGTCTGGATTTCGAGATGAAGGACGGCCTGAGCGTGCTGTGCTTCGGTCGCGTAAGCGTGTACCCGGTGCGAGGGCAGTATCAGCTCTATATCCAGCGCGTCGAGCCCAAAGGTCTCGGCGCCCTCCAGCTTCGTTTTAACCAGCTTAAAGAGAAGTTACAAAAGGAAGGCCTCTTCGATGAGGCTCACAAAAAAGAAATTCCCTATCTGCCGTCGCGGATCGGCATTGTGACGTCGGTGGATGGCGCGGCGCTACGCGATATCCTGCACGTGCTTGACCGCCGGTTTTCGAACGTTGAAATTTTAATCGCTCCCGTTTCCGTGCAAGGGGCGGGCGCCGCGGAGTCCATCGCCGAGGCGATCGAGGATCTAAACGAGGTTCGCGCCGCCGACGTTTTGATCGTGGGGCGCGGCGGCGGAAGTCTTGAGGATCTGTGGGCGTTCAACGAGGAGATCGTCGCGCGGGCTATTTTTAATTCAGGGATCCCGGTGATTTCCGCGGTGGGGCATGAGGTGGATTTCACGATCTCCGATTTTGTCGCGGACCTCCGCGCCGCCACGCCTTCCGCCGCGGCCGAGATCGTGCTGCCGGCCAAACAGGACCTCGTCGTGCGGATCTCAGACTTCAAACTGAGGCTTGTCCAGGCGTTCGCGGGGATGCTGAAAAATTGGAGACAGGAACTCCGCGCACTTGTCGAAAGCCGGGGCCTTCGCGATCCGCTCGGGATCTTCGAGATCCAATTCCAGAAGCTTGATGAGCTGAGAAAAAACCTGGCGTCGCTTTTTGAGACGCTGATAAAATTTAAGGAAGAAAAACTCGCCGCTCTAATGGGCAAACTGGAAGCGCTTGGGCCGTTGGCGACTTTAAAGAGGGGATTCAGCGCGACGCTGAAGCTTCCGGAAGAAAAGATCCTCACCTCTTTCGACGCCGTGAAACGTGGGGATCGGATCAAAACAAGATTAAGCCGGGGATATCTCATCAGCCAAGTGGAGGAATCACACGCATGAGCGCAGATCTAAAAGAAGTTCCGTTTGAAACGGCCTTGAAAAAACTCGAAGGCATCGTTGAAAAACTCGAGAACGGTGATCTTTCGCTCGAAGAGGCCTTGAAGCAGTACGAGGAAGGTGTCCGCATGGCGGACGTCTGCACGAAACGCCTCACGGAGGCTGAGCGGAAGGTGGAAGTGCTGATGAAAACGAGCCCCGGGAAATTCAAGGCCGTTCCGTTCGAGGAAGGCCAGGAAGAAAAACCCAAAAAGAAAAAAAATTGAGTATTCAAGTCTACCTAAAAAAAACATCCCGGAAGATCGACGAAGCGCTCGATATCTTCCTTCCTAAAAAAAGGGAATTGCCCTCCTCACTTCACGAGGCGATGCGTTACGCGGTCTTCTCGGGGGGGAAGCGGGTACGCCCCATTCTGGCTCTCGCGGCCTGCGAAGCAGTCGGCGGGAAAGAGAAGGACGTGATGGCCGCCGCCTGTGCGCTTGAGCTCATTCATAATTATTCCCTCGTGCATGACGACCTGCCTTGCATGGACGACGACGACACGCGGCGGGGACGGCCCACCTGCCACAAAAAATTCGGCGAAATGACCGCCGTGCTGGCAGGAGACGCGCTCTTGACGCTGGCGTTCCAGATCTTGAATTCCACGAATGGTGCCGGCTCCCTAAAAGACAGCCATAGAAAATTTGCCGTTGCCCGGCTTATCGCCGAGGCGGTGGGAAGCCGCGGCATGGTGGGGGGGCAGGTCGTGGACATGGAGTACCAAAAAAAAGAGCTGGATCTCCCGACGATTGAGTACATTAACACGCATAAATCCGGGGCGCTTATTGCCGTGTCCCTCAGGGCCGGTGCGCTTCTCGGTGGCGGGACCGCGAGGCAAGTTGAGGCCCTCTATCGGTATGGGAAAAGTCTGGGGCTCCTTTTTCAAATAGTAGATGACATTCTGGACCGTGAAGGGTATGCTGAAGTCATAGGATTGCACGAGGCCGGCAAAGAAGCCGAACGCCTCCTCGACAAGGCCAAAAAAGAATTGGCCGTTTTTGGTTTTAGGGGGCGTAATTTGGGGAAAATCGCCGGCTTTGTCTTCACACGAAAGCACTAAGCCCATGCGCCCTCTACTCGACACGATCAACAGCCCCGAAGACGTCAAGAAGCTCCACAAAAATCAGCTTCCTCAGCTCGCCAAAGAACTTCGCGAATACATTCTGGAAGTGGTCTCCGCCAATGGGGGCCATTTGGGCGCGGCGCTCGGAGCCGTAGACCTCACGGTCGCGCTCCATTATTGTTTTTCGACCCCTTCCGACACCGTTGTTTGGGATGTCGGCCATCAGGTGCATGCGCATAAAATTCTCACCGGCCGCCGGGAAACTTTCAAGACCTTCCGGCTCGAAAAAGGTCTTTCCGGCTTTTCCAATAAAGACGAAAGCGTGCATGACCCTTTTACGACCGGGCACGGCGGGGCCTCGATCTCGTCATCGTTGGGGATCGCGGTAGGCAGACGCATCCTCGGCCAGCCTGACCGGAAAGCGATCGCGGTGATCGGCGACGCGTCCCTCGCGAGCGGTATGGCGTTCGAAGCGATCAATCACGCGGGACATTTGAAGGACAATTTGATCGTCATTCTGAACGACAATGAGATGAGCATCTCTCCGACCGTCGGGGCCTTGAGCCGCTCGTTCAACAAATTTATCTCGGGTAGTTTCTACAATCATCTCCGCCACGATATCGCCGAGGGTTTGAAGCGGATCCCCAAGGTCGGCGATCGCGTCGTCGCCAAAGCTAAACAGATCGATGAGAGTGTCAAACATTTCTTCGTACCGGGGCTTATCTTCGAGGAAATGGGCTTCCGTTACTTCGGGCCGCTAGACGGGCACAATATCGATGGGCTCACTCAGATCCTGGAAAATATTTCAAAGATCAAAGGACCGATCATGCTCCACGTCGTGACGAAAAAAGGAAAAGGCTATCCGGTCGCCGAAGCCAATCCCGAGCGGTGGCATGCCTCGACACCTTTTTGTCTCGAGACAGGCGAAGTGAAAAAAGTTTCTTCACAAAAAACATACACGCAGGTGTTCGGAAAAGCGGCGATCGAGCTTGCCGAAATGCATCCGGATGTCGTCGCGATCACGGCCGCGATGTGCGACGGGACGGGGCTTATCGAATTCTCAAAAAAATTCCCCGACCGCTGTTTTGACGTCGGCATCGCCGAAGAGCATGGCGTCACGTTCGCGGCGGGCCTGGCCAAAGCGGGGGCGAGGCCGCTTGTCGCGATCTACTCGACCTTTTTGCAGCGGGCGCATGACCAGATCATTCACGACGTGGCGCTTCAGGATCTGCCCGTTATTTTTTGTCTCGACAGGGCGGGGCTCGTCGGCGAGGACGGCCCG
>CAZBAY010000115.1:0-2181 GCA_964489945.1 uncultured Planctomycetia bacterium | reverse complement strand
CCGCGCTTTCCGGGACAAACGGCGTTTTGAGGCGCTGCGCCGGCGCGTGATGAAGCTCGATTTTTCGTGGGACGCGAGCGCGCAGGAATACGTGAAGTATTATAAAAAGATCATAAAGGGCTGAACCGTGATCGTTCTAGGAGTGACCGGAAATCTGGCGTCGGGAAAAAGTGAGGCCGCGCGCATCTTTAAAAAGCACGGCGCGCTCGTTTTTGACGCGGACGAAGCCGCCCGCAAGGCCGTTCGGAAAGGCACGCCGGCCTACAAGGCGGTCGTGAAATTATTCGGAAAAGAGTATCTCCGGAAGGACGGGGAGATCGACCGCAAGAAGCTGGCCGGCCGCGTTTTCAGCCATGCGGAGGACCTGAAAAAGCTTAATATTCTCATCCATCCGGGCGTCATTATCGAAAGCATGAAATGGATCGAGCGGACGCGAAAGAAGAGGGGGCTCCTCGTCATGGATGTCCCGCTTCTTTTCGAGTCGAAAATGGAGGACCTGGCGGATGTCACGCTGGTCGTTTCTTCCCCGAGGGAGAAAATGATCGCGCGCGCCACCAAGAACGGGATGCCGGAAAGCCTGGCGAGAAAAATTCTTTCTGCGCAGTGGCCGCTCGGCAAAAAGGAAAAGCGGGCGGACTACGTTATTCATAACAACGGCACACGGAAGGACTTTGAGAAAGAGGTCCTCCGGGTGATGCGAGAACTCAAAGAACAACTTTAAAAAGGAGGAAATACCGGAGATGGACATCGATCTGGCGAAACTGAAGAAAATGAAAATGTCGGAGCTGAACGACCTGGCGCACAAGCTCCAAGTGAATGGCGTGAGCGGCCTGAAGAAGCAGGACCTTATTTTTAAGATCCTGCAAGCCCAGCCCGAGAAGGACGGCGTCATGACCGGGGAGGGCGTGCTCGAAATTTTACAGGACGGGTTCGGCTTTCTGCGGTCGCCGAATTACAACTACCTGCCCTGCCCGGACGATATTTACGTTTCGCCCTCGCAGATCCGGAAGTTCAACCTCCGGACCGGCGACACGGTCGCGGGGCAGATCCGGCCTCCGAAAGAAGGCGAGCGGTATTTCGCCCTTCTCATGGTGAGCAAGGTGAACTTTGAAGCCCCCGAAGAGGGCCGCGAAAAGATCCTTTTCGACAACCTGACGCCCCTTTATCCGCAGGAAAAGTGGCTGCTCGAGTCGAAACCTGAAGAGGTGTCCACGCGCATCATGGACCTGCTTGCCCCGATCGGGAAAGGGCAGAGAGGGCTCATCGTCGCGCCGCCTTACAGCGGCAAAACGGTTCTCCTCCAGAAGATCGCAAATTCCATCACGACCAATCACCCCGACGCGGTCTTGATCGTCCTTCTCATCGACGAACGTCCGGAAGAAGTTACGGACATGCAGCGATCGGTGAAGGGCGAGGTGATCAGCTCGACGTTCGACGAACCGGCCGAACGGCACGTGCAAGTCGCCGAGATGGTGCTTGAAAAAGCCAAACGCCTCGTCGAGTGCAAAAAGGATGTCATCATCCTTCTCGACAGCATCACGCGCCTGGCGCGCGCCTACAACACGACCGTTCCGCATTCGGGGAAGATCCTCTCGGGCGGCGTGGACTCGAACGCGCTCCACAAGCCGAAGCGCTTTTTCGGCGCGGCGCGCGACCTGGAAGAAGGCGGGTCGCTGACGATCATCGCGACGGCGCTTGTCGATACCGGAAGCCGCATGGACGAAGTCATCTTCGAAGAGTTCAAAGGCACGGGCAACATGGAAATTCAGCTCGACCGGAACCTCTTCCAGCGGCGCATCTATCCCGCGATCGACATCAAGCGTTCCAACACGCGTAAAGAAGAGCTCTTGGTCGCGAACGAGGACCTCATGAAGATCTGGATCCTGAGAAAAGTCCTGAACGAGCTCAATTCCGCCGAGGCGATGGAGCTCTTGATCGAGAAAATATCGAAAACCAAGTCCAACAAACTGTTCCTGCAGAGCATGAACAAGGTCTAACACGGAGAACACCATGAAAGAGAAAATCCACCCGAAGTACACCGACACGACGATCACCTGCATCTGTGGCAACGTGATCCACACGCGGTCGACGAAGCAGAACATCCGCGTCGAGATCTGCTCCAGCTGCCACCCGTTCTTCACCGGCAAGCAGAAGTTCATCGATAGCGCGGGACGCGTCGAG
>CAZBAY010000114.1:0-10048 GCA_964489945.1 uncultured Planctomycetia bacterium | reverse complement strand
GCTCCAGGGCGTGGATAAAATTTTCGCGGACGCGGGCTTTTGAAAGCTCCGGGGATAGATCATCGGCGGATCCGGAGACCGCGAAGGTGTCCGGCTGGCCTCTCTTCGACCTGACGACTTCGCCCGTCAAACGGCCGTAGTCATCCATCCTCCTGTCGAATATCTCCTTCGTGCGCGCCCGGTCGACCCTGCCGGTCGTTTTATTCACCGGGGCGTCGGGACGCTCAACGCCTTTTTGAAGATCGTCCTCGGCTCTTTTCATGATGCGGTCCAGCAAAACACGCTTATCCACGTCCAGGATGACGTAAAGGTCCATCTGAAGCGGCTTGCCGTTGATGAAGACCTTCTCCCGGCCTTCGATGTCCTCGAGCTGACGAGGAGTTCTCGGATAACCGTCAAAGAAGATCCCGTACGCGTTCTTGTACTCCTCCCGCTCCAATGCGGCGTTGATGATCCTGATAACAGACGCTTCCGACATCAGCTGGCCTTCTTGCATGCGCGCGAGGTCAGCCCCCGGGATCAACGAGGCGAGGGTTTTGTATTTACGAAGATCGCCCGGCGAGGCTTTATTCTTGAGGACGCGGTCTATCCCTCTGAAGTGATCGCCGACCGAAAACGTGGCGTACCCTTTTCCCGGCGGCAGGCCCGCGTTCAGCGCGGGGATCAATTTTTCCGTCAGCGCGCCCTTTCCGGCTCCGGGCGGCCCAAGAAAAGAGATGTAGCGCACTTTCTCCTCGATAAGCCGTTTAACAAGATCCGGGCTCATTTCCCCCTTCTGTGCCATGCGGGCCCCCTGGTTTTCCACGCCTTTTACTCTCCGGAGTCCGTCCCGCTTAAGCTCCTCCAGAGCAAAAAGCCGCGAAGAACCGCTGCCGATCTCATCCTCCGCCTTTTTCAGGCCAAGATAAACTTTCAGGTCCATGGCTTCTGTGCCTTCATCGCGGATCAGCAAAGAATGCACGAAGAACGCTTTACCCTCCTGCTTCCCCCACGTATAGGTGATGCGCGGATCAAACGGATACATTTTGAGCAATGCCGGAACATCGATCTGGGAAGCCAGTGTCTCGGCATAGGGGTGAATTTTCATCACCTGGGAAAAGCCCTCCAAATTGTAATGTTTCCAGCGCTCCCGGTCTCCGCGCGGGGCGCCCTCGACTTCGAGGCCGACCAGGATCATCGGCTGTTTTGCCCCGAAGCTCCGGAATTCCAAAGCCTTGATCCGGCCCTTCTCGTCTTCGAAAGAAATAGGCATTCCAAACGCCAGCGACTGATAGGAGATCTCCTTTTGGGCCTTTGCGGACAACTTCTTATCCAACGGCTCCCACTCCGTCGGGTCCTCAGCCCGCGGGAAAATGAGATCACCCGTCGCGACGAGAACATGGTCTGTCAACTCGTTCTTGGCTGTGAATATCTCGAACCGGGCCGTCTCCGTGTCGGTTTCACCCTGGCCGGCCTCGGCCTCATCTTTGAAAAAACGGATATAAAGCGCTTCCTTCCCGATCCCCTCTTTCCCGGCCCCTTCTTTTTTGATCATGATCTTCCGGAGCGTATTTTTGCCTTGATGCCTGCTCAGGAGGGTCGCGGCGTCGTTTCGATGACGTTTGGCATAGATCTGGAGCGCCGAGCTCACGTCCTCGATCCGGAGGCCCGTGTTTCCGGAGAGGCTCAAATGGAGCAGAACGTCTTCTCCCAACTCAAATTCTTTGGATTCCATATCCGCCATCCGCGCGCCGGAGCGGGATGTGGCTTTGAGGAACTCATCAGAGATGAATTTGTACTTCCCATGATCAGGGCCTGATTTCATCCTGGGAGATTCGAGGACCCTCTTGAACCAATTCGTTAATCCCTCACGGTTTTGGAGGTCAAGAATCTTTTGCTGACCTTCACGGCTTAGAACCGTTTGGGGGAGGGATTGACCCGAGTATCTTGCGAGTCGAAATAAGTATTCGCCGAGAATAAACTCCAATCCTTCCGAATTTTGGAAACTTTTCCCTGCCTTGAGTTGCTTGAAGATCTCAAACATCGAGAACAACGAGTCCTTCTCCTCGACAAGCCTGACGTAGGCACTCGACCCTTCCCTTCCTTTGACAATTTCTGAATGATTAGAGAAATGGGCAGAACCTCGAAAGGAGACGATCTTTAGGCCGGGATATTGGTTTTCTATCTTTTGGAAGTGTCGGGAAAGATCTTGGTCTCTCAGACGTGCGGATTGAAGCTCCGCCCGGTAAGACTCTTCCATCTTCCGCTGAAGCGCTTGAAGGTTTCCTCGCTTGAGATCTTCTCCAGCACGGCCATCGAGCACATCCCTGCGAAGTTTCTCCAAGACAGCTTCAAAAGAGGGGTCTTCTAAAACGAATGGAAGATTTTGTTCTTTGACGTAGGCCGCCAATGTCTCGCTAAAATCGAGGTTCTTGAAAGCTTTCTCCTGGGCACTAGAAAATGTTGAGCTCAGCAGCGTCTTGGCGTTGAAGCGCTTTACAGACTGGTAAATTGCTTCCATGTCAACTTGGTACTTTGGATCCCAAAGATAATCGTCATTCTCGAAGGGAGAGAGGTCAACTGTTTTCCCCTTTATTGCGGCTATTGTTTCCATCCGTCGGACCATCAAGCTCCTAAGCGTCTTGGGAACCATGAGCCCGTCTTCGCCTACAAAAACCACTTTCGGCCTTCCTTCGCTATCTTTGCCGGCATAGTCCAAAATTTTCTGGACGTAAGCGAGCATCTCTAGCGCATCCGCTTCCGTGCCATGGAACGTGTAGATCATAAAAAGATTGTTTTTTTGGATCATTTCCGGGGTGAAGCGTTCAACCCCTTTAACAATATCTGGATGAAGGGGCTTGCCGAGAATAGTAGGCTGAGAAGGACGATCGCTGACCCACGTCGCGATACCCGCGGCCACTATCGCCACAATGCCAGTCCCTGTAAGCCACTGGAACTGTCGGCGAGTGAGAAGAGGCGCGCTTTTCCAAGGAGTTTCGTTAAAGAGCTTGTCGACCTGGGGAAGATAGGCGTTGGGGCTGTCGTCTGCTGAAATGGAAAGGTTTACCTCTTTCAATAGGCGGCCATCCTTAAAAAAGGTGAGCTTCAAATCCTTTTTGCCGTCGGGACGCTCAAGTCGGACGCGCTTTACCTCATGGTAAAGGGGATAGGTTTCAAAATGTTCCCGAAGGGCTTTCTGGATCCCTTCGGCAATGGCGGACTTCCCTCCTACCTCCCAGGCGATCGCCAGTCGGGCGCCGTGGATGATACGAAAGTAAGTCTTGATCTCATCCGTGAGGCGGGTGATGTCGCCAAACTCGATCTCCTCGGCCAGATCGGTGTCGCGGCCCTCCGCTTCGACAAATCTTGCCGCGTGGAAAAGAAACCTCTCTTGCGCCTGCAAAACCTTGGCCCGCGCATCCCACACAAGCCGGGCTTTTTTCTTCTCCCAGGGCCAGTACGGCCTTCTGTCACTTTCCTCGTAAAACCTCTCGAACCATGACAAAAACCCGTCTTCTCCATTGATCCGGCTGGAGAGGTGCGCCAGGGGCGGATCAGCCATTCGGTCCACTTTCCGAAGGGCCATTCTCACAAGCGCCGGAGCGTCGAGCTGGTTGAAGTCCATAAACTCAAAACCCATCTCCCCCAGAAAAGGCTCGAGGATCCTCATCTTTAAAGAGAGTTCCGCTTTCTTTAACTCCCTGAATTCCCCTCCCGCCATCAACTTGCCGTAGAAACGTCTTGCACCCGGCGTAACCTTCCATATGTAATATACGATCCCGGCCAGCAGGCCCGCCGCCATGACCGTGTGCCCAAGCGCGGAAGCGGCGCCGATGAGAACGCATGCCGTGAATGCCGATGAAATTACGAGTCCGGATATGGCCACGTGCAGAGGCCGCACGATCTCACGACGCGCCTTTTCAATTTCCTCATGTTCGGCCGTAATACTCTGACGGATCCTGCCCAGCTCATTGATCAGGTCGCCGACCGATCTGGTTTTCTTCGCGACCCGCGTTTCCTGAGCGGTGAGGACGGCCACCGCCGGACCGCCTGCGAAATCCCCTCCCGGCTCTTCCCTGGCATTTTGGATCAAAACTTTCAAGCTGTCCGAAGCGCCCGCGAGGCTTTTGCACGCTTCAACAAACAGATACCCCACGAGATCGGCATAAGGCTTCGCCAAACCCGGAAGCGGTTTCATTTGTTCAACGCGGTCCCTCAAAAGCTTCAATGTGGCGTCGTCATCCCACAGAAGCGCCTCGTGGCCCGGATGGCGATCGATGCCCTCGGCCAAACCCTGGATCTCATGAATGGTTTTCGCCAGACCGGCGATGTCCGTCCGCGGAGCGGCTTTCTCCAAACCGCCGTCCCTCACGTTCTTATGGTAGAGGTAGTGGGCTTTTTTCAGGAGATCGGCTGATCCGCGCAGGTCCCTTGTTCCGGAGGAGTATTTCAACGCCCGCGTGTTCGCCGGCATCGCCCTTTGGGCCAAGCCCAAAGCCTCTTGAAGCGCCGCTTCGGGCTCGGACAAACGGGTGTGCCGCCCGCGCAACCAGGCGCTTTCCCCCAAGGCTTGCTCGAGCCAAAGGTAAGCGATCTTGCGATCAAGCCGTCTGGCTCCTATCTCGTTTTCCAACTCCAACAAATGACCCAGCCATTTAACGCCTTTGACGCCCGGCAGAGGCCCCAGAAGATTTTCATAACCTATCCTCGCGTGCCTAATCTTCATCTCAATTTGAGCGGATAGGGATAGATCCTCCGCCATCCGCGCGCCAAAAGGGCCGATCGGCACGCCGTTGACGATATCCAGCCGGAAAGACTCGGAAGGTTCCTGGCCCAGCAACTTTTTGAGGATATGAACCAGAGCGCCTGTCGTGTTGTGTTCCACGCCCTCTCCCGCGTTTGTCGTGGAAGCAGCGAGGTGGGGCGAAAAATAAAATTGATCCGGATAGGCCACGCGGAGATCCTCGATCTCACGGATCGGCTTACCACCCTGCTTCAGATCCACATCGGCGAAGTAAAGAACGCCCCGCGACACCATTTCCTTCCAAACGGCGGGATCGATGAGCTCATGCCTTGCCGTATTTAGAATAATGGACGCTTTCGTTTTTCCGAGCCGTTCCGGGTTCAGGGTGTGAGCGGCATCTCCCGGCAGGTGAAGGGAAAGAATATCGGCGCTTTTCAGGACTTCGTCTTCGCCAGCGGGAACGACGCCCAGTCTTGTGGCGTCCTCTATCGCTTTTTTCTCGCCGCGGTCGAGGGAGCGCGAGGTCGCCAAAATACGAAAAGAGATCTCCGTCATTTTCCGGATCTCGTTCAGCTTCGCGGCAAAGGCCCGCGCCACCGGACCAAAACCCACAAGCCCGATGGTCTTGCCTTCCAGTTCCTTTTCAAGGAGCGCCTGCGTCTGCTCCACGGGCGACGGATCAAAAACCTGATAAAATTGGCCGTCGAGCATCTGGCCACTTCGCTTGAGCGTCTCCTCTTTCACCGCCGCCTTGGTGAATTGAAGGAGCGGCACGTCCAAGACGCGCCCCCATCGCGGATCGTCGGCCACATCCGGCCCCGTCACGTTGAAGGGCACGGGTTCCCGGAGCGCTCCGTAGTGGCGGATCTTCAAACCGGCGAGAAGAAAGCGGAACGCTAGATCCGCGACGGAGTTTTCGTTGCCGTTGGTGCGCGCCACCGTGATGCCTTCCGCGGCTGCCGCCCGGCGGTCCACGTTCTCGTAACCGGCGCCGATGCGCAGGACGACCTTGACGCCCTTCTCCTTCGCGAAACGGACGAACGCGGGATCTGTAAAAGCTTTGGTGGCGGAACGCACGAGAACAATGGCCGGTTTCTCGCGCTCAATGACCTGCCGGAGCTTTTCCTTATCATCCCCGATGCCGATCTCATCGATCACCCGGATATCTTCACTGAAAGCGCCTGCCAATTGCTTGATCCGTTGCACCGTCGTCTCCACCGCCGGCTTGTCCGCCAGAAGGATCTTGATGGGTGCCGCCAAACGCGCGCCGGCGGCTGAAGCAAGATAATTGAGGGCCTCTTTGAGCTCGGCTTTCTGAATGTCATGCACATCCCCCTTCTTGCCGATGCCTTCGGAGCCGGCCGGGGCTGCTTCCTCACCCAGCAGTGAGACGGTCAACTGACCGCCAAGATGCTGGCGGAATTCTTCGAGACCCTTCCATAGATTTTTCAACGTCGCTTCATCGTGCCGGATCGGAAGGCCGACAGCCCGGATGATACGAAGGATCCGGTCAAATTCGTCCTGGGTAATGCGCCCCCGTTTCCATGAGATGGTGGAATCGATCGCCATGCCGATCGCGACCCCCTGCCCATGAGACACACGGTGCCCGGTGACGATCTCGAGGCGGTGTCCCCACTGATGGCCGTAGTCGAGTGGCCTGGCGAGCCGTTTTTCATGCGGATCGGTCTTGATCTGTCCCAGGTGATTGCGGATCGAAAGGAAAATGATCTCTTCGGCGGTCTTGAGGATCCTCTCTTTTTCCTCCGGAGTGACTGTCTTTTCCCCTCTTAACACCTTCGGAAGGTCCAGCATGGCTTGGTAATTTTTTTCGATGAACTCAAAACCCGCTTTGTCCTTCATGAGCACGACCTTGATGATCTCCGCCATGCCGTCGGCGATGATCTTGGGGCTCGCGGTCTTTAAAAAAGAGGGGTCCACAATGACGGTTTGGGGCGAGATGAAAACGCCCATGAAATTTTTCTGTCCGAAGAAATTGATGCCGTTCTTGACCCCGATCCCCGCGTCGTCCTGCGCCAAGAGCGTCGTCGGAACGCGTATATGGTCCGCCCCGCGGTGGAAAATGCTTGCCGCAAAGCCCGACATATCGAGCACCGCGCCGCCGCCCATAAGGACAAAAACTGATTTCCGGTCGAGGCCCGCTTTCCACGCTTTATAAAGGACCAAAATGGTCTCATTCAGGCCGCGATCGCCGTTCTTGACCTTTTCACCGCCGGAAAGGATAAGAATATTTTTTTTCGGGTCAGCGGCGATGTTCCGGCTCTGGAGGTAATGGCGGAGCGCCTCGATACGTTCCTTGCCGATCCCCCGATCCACGACGAAAAACGCCTTCCGGCCGCGGATCTCCTCGGCAAGCATCGAGTTGGCCGGGTCCAAAAGATCGCGTGTCATGACCACCTGGTAGGATTCATCGGGCTTCACTTCCACATCCATCGAATGCGTCACGCGTACGTCCGCCAGGCGCGCGCCGATACGATCCGAGCCCTCGTCCCGGCGGATAGCCGATACGATCTGGGCCTTGTCTTTCCGGATCGCGGCGGCGATCTCTTTTTCAGGGGCTGAGTGCCGCTGACGCCAGAGAATCTGACGCCAGATAAAATAGACGTCGCTTTCGGGGTAGCGCTCCAGGAACCTGAAAAGCGGGATCAGCATCGGCACGACGGTGGGAAACCCTCTGCGTATAAAGCTGTCCAGCTCTTTGTCCGAAAGCCCCTCGAGGACCTGGAGGATCGGGCGGACCGCCCAGAAGGGAATTTTTTCGCTCCGGATCTCGAGCGCCTTGAGCGCGTTGATCTCTTTTTGGGTTTCCGTGATCTGCTGACGGATCGAGGCCAGGTCCCTGTCTTTTTCGGGGCCCGCCCCATAGTACTTCGTGATATGGTTTAAGTGGGAGAAGAGAAAATCAAGACTCCCCTCAAGCCGACCGATCTCCTGTTTTTTGTCCGCCGCGATAAGGTCAGCGGCGAGGCGCGCGCCGGAGCGGGCCTGGGCGGCTTTGACCGCCTCGCGCAGTTCCTTTTTTTGCTCTTCGGAGAACCGGACCTTATTCCGGTATCCGCTCTCCTCGATCACAAGATCAGCCCCGTCGTCCTCGATCTTGAGCTCGACGGCCGCGCCATTGACCTTCACGGCACCGTAGGTCACCCCCCGCCCGGCCTTCGACACTTTCATTTTTTGGGTAGCGGCAAGAAGGCGTTTGAAATCTGCCGCCCTGATATCTTTTTCAAGTTCTTCGACTGCCTGTTCAAGAATATCCCTGCTCGCACGCTTGAGTTCATCCCGCTTCTTTAAAGGCAGGCCGTCCGTCCTGAGATTGTTCTGAAACTCATATTTAAGCCGCTCCAGCCGGTCGATCTCGGGCGTGCTCATTTCAGCGTACCGCATAGCCTGGTACTCCTTCAAAGGCGTAAGCGAAAGCAGTGTCTCCTTAGTAACAGGGCCCGTCAGTCTCTTTGTCCCGGCCTTGGACTCTGAAGGAAGATTTTGGAGCGCCTGGGACGCCACGCCCCGGAGCGCTGATCGTTCCGAGCGGTCTTTCATATCTTTCAGGATCTCCCGGGCCCGTCCCAGAGACGCGCCCTTCAGCTTTCCCTCTTTCGCGGCCGCTTCGAGCGCGGAAATGTGCTCCAGCGTCCTGCCTTCACTGTGTTCATCCCATTTCTCCAAGTCCTTCACGATCTGCCGCATGGCGTCTCCGTCACTGGCCATCCGTGCTCCCTACCTTCCGGAGAGGGGGCCCGCGCCGTCCTGAGACAGCGCGTAATCGATGTAATTGATCGACACCTGCGCGGCGGCCAGCTCCTCGATCATGAACTTCGCGTCGCGGCCGGACTTTTCTGAAAAGTGATCCGCCATGCCGCCGATGGCCCTTATCTGCGAACTGATCTCATCGGGCCAATCATAACGGGCAGCCTTCACGCCTTCAAGATAGGCTCGAGGATCGCCTGACGGGTCATTCCGGAAAGTACTGCGGATGTGTTCTTCGACTCTTCTCAAGCCTTCGATGACCTGTCCCAGACGTTTTTTTTGGCGCTCGGTCCTGGCTTTTTCCCGCGCTTGCTCGACATGAAAGAACGCCAACTTCAAATGGAGTGACGCCACGCGC
This sequence comes from uncultured Planctomycetia bacterium, assembly GCA_964489945.1. Classification (GTDB taxonomy): domain Bacteria; phylum Omnitrophota; class Gorgyraeia; order 2-02-FULL-51-18; family 2-02-FULL-51-18; genus CAZBAY01. Next base: position 1,202 of record CAZBAY010000114.1, on the reverse strand, counting down.
GCATTCACGTCATACGCGTAATGAGGACGGCCGGCGTGCGCCGCCAGGCTCGCCCATTCCTCCAGGACAAACAACAGCTCATCACGCAGTTCGTCAAAACTTGGGCTGTGAATGAGCCTGTTGAACCTTGAAATGTATTGAAGGATCTCCGCGACGCGGGCGTATTCAAAACTGAGATCGGGATCATGGCTTGACCATCGTTTCGCGAGCTCGACCGCCGCCGGGCGGGATTCTCCCAAAAGATTGGCGTGGAACCATATCGCTCTGTCCGGAGACGCTTTTAACTCCTCTTCTGTCTTGGAAACAACCGAAAGGACCATTTCGAGCCGGGCCGAAAGGCTGCCGGGCGCGGGAAGCGGAGTTTTCAATTCATGGACAATCCGTACGTTTTTCTCTATTTTCTCAAGAGACCTCCTGAAATCGTTCAGGATCCTCATGTCCGCCCCAAAAGCGCCCGGATCGGAGCCTCCCCGCAACACGTCCTCGAACTTGGCTTCAAAAAGGGCATTCAGGATCAATAGCGACCGGGTGACGTAGCGGCGCCTGCCGAACAGGAATGGCCGCAGATCAGAGGGGTTCCGGTACTCGAACAATGTCGGGAGGACCGCGATCGCCTCACGAATGGTCCCCAAATTTCCTTTCAGCTCCTTTATCGTTTCCGGAGAGCCGGGATGAAGGATGGGAGCGCGCGGGTCTTCCAAACGGCGGATCAGGTCCTGAAGACCGTCCGCGATGAGCTTCATGTGAAGGCGAAGCATTTGCCGCTGCGGAACGCGCTCTCCCGCGGCCCATTCGATAAAGATCGTCCCGAGTTTTTCCCGGATATCCAAAAACGGGACGGACACCGTCTTGTCCAAAAGCCGGTGCATGCGTGACACTTCCTGCGGGAAATTCTCCTGGCCGGTTTCCCAAAGCCGGGCCAGCGCTTCCATATCCTCCTGAATGACCAGGATCTCTTCGTCCGCGCGCGGGTCCATTGCCGCGTCCCGCGAGGCTTCACGAAGTTTCGACGCCAGTTCCATTAAACGCGGTTCGGCCTGCAGGTTCGCCATCCGCGCCCCGTTCCCTGTGCCGAGGGACGGCGCCAGTTCCTGCTTCATGAAATCAAGGACGGCCTGTTTCAAATGGGGATTAAGGCCGTAGGACGCGTGGATCGCGAAAGTGTCCTCTTTCGCCGACGGATCATCGAGGCGCGCGAGAAG
>CAZBAY010000113.1:0-3522 GCA_964489945.1 uncultured Planctomycetia bacterium | reverse complement strand
TCCGGCCCCAGCTCATGTCGGTAATATGCAAGAGACCATCGATCCCGCCCAAGTTTACGAACGCCCCGAAGTCGGTGATGTTCTTCACGACGCCCTTGCGGATAGTCCCCACCTCAAGCTCTTGGAGGACTTTCGCCTTGGAGTCCTGCTTCTCCTTCTCGAGGAGATCTTTGCGGGAAACGATGATGTTTTTGCGGCTCGGATTGATCTTCACGATCTTGACCTGGATCGTCTGGCCGAGAAGCGAGTTGAGGCTCCCGAAGCCCTTGAGGAAAGCCAGCGAGGCCGGCAAGAACGCTTCAACGCCGATATCGAGCATAAGGCCGCCTTTTACCTTGCGGGTGACTCTGCCTTCGACCGTATCGCCTTCTCCTTTTAGCTCGACCACCCGGTCCCAACCCTGGCTTCTTTCAGCCTTGCGCCGGGATAGGACCACGCGTCCGTGCTCGTCTTCGGTCTGTTCGACTAAAACTTCGACCACATCGCCGATATTAAGGGACGCAAGTGAATCAAATTCATGAGCGGGGATCACCCCCTCGGACTTAAAGCCGACGTCGACGACCACTTCCTTTGGCGAAACGGAGATAATAGTCCCCTTGACGACGTGCCCCTGCCCGATCTGACGGAACGTGAGCATGTAGTCCACCGAAGAACCGGTGAGCGTTCCCTCTTCGAAATCCTGCGCTGTCCCTAACCTCTGTATTGCGTGTGCCATGACCTTACTTCCTCCTCAAGATCCGGGTTCGACGACCGCAGAGACGCTGGTTAAGCGGACTGTCGAGAGACCCTCGGATCTATTGTACCGCCTCTTTAATTTTCTTTATTTCGGACATGATCCTCTGGCCTACTGCCAGATAAGGATTTTCATGCCCCGTAAAATCTTTTTCCATCGCCGGAACGAAGGGCTTCCCGAAATAGATCCTCACCGGCTTGCAGCGGAACCATTTCACCCCTTTGGGGAATGCCTCAAACGTTCCGCTGATATAGATCGGCACTACCGCGGCGCCACTTTTAAGCGCAAAGAAACCGACTCCGACCTCCGGCTTTTGAAACTTCCCATCGAGGGTGCGGGTGCCTTCCGGAAAAAGAAGGACTTGTTTGCCTTCTTTCAGCACCTTCAATACCTGCCGGATGGTCCTGAAATCCTCCGCCTCACTTTTAATCGGGATTGACCCCAACCAACAAATCACCTCACGAAGAAATGGTTTTTTAAAAAGATACTCTTTGGCTAAATAAGTGATCGGCCGCTTGAGCGAGATACCAAGTATCGGAGGGTCTATATAGCTGGCATGATTCGGGGCGAGTATGATGCCGCGAGAATCATCCGGCACATTTTCTGCGCCGTAGACCTTAAAATCAAAAAATAATCTGTAAAGAGCGAGCAGAACGATCTGCGTCAGTTTGTAGAAAAACGGTGAAAAACCCGGCCTTTTTTCAACTGACACTTCTTACCGGCTTTCTTACTTTTGAATATCGCTTAACTTTCGATACTAAAATTGTAGACCGGATAATGTTGAGAATTTTATCAACCGTCTGGCTGATTGTCAACGAAGTCGTGTCCATGCGGATTGCGTCTTTCGCGGGCTTGAGGGCTCCCTCTTTCCGGCGGTAGTCGGTGAGGTCTCGCCCTCTTTGATCATTCAGGACTTGTTTAAGGCTCACGCGCTGGCCGGCGTCAATGAGTTCCCTCCACCGGCGCTTGGCCCGGATAGCTGCGCTGGCCTCGAAGTAGAATTTAAAGTCTGCATCGGGAAACACAACCGTGCCGATGTCGCGGCCTTCCATGACTCCCCCCGCTTTTTTGCCCATCTGACGCTGTTTGGGAACGAGGATGCGGCGTATCCGGGGCTCCCGAGCGACATAAAAGACGTTTTTTGTGAGTTCCGGAAGACGGATCGCTTTTGTGACTTCCCTGCCGTCGAGAAAAACTCTCTGCTTTGCCGGGTCTTTACCCTCAAGACGGATCCGCGCGCGCCTGGTGATAGCGATAAGCTTCTTAGTCTCGGAGAAAGGCACGCCTTCACGCACCGCCTTAAGCGTTACCGCACGGTACATCGCTCCGGTATCGATGTAAGGCATTCCCATTCGCTTCGCGAGGGCCTTCGCCGTCGAGGATTTACCGCTTCCCGCGGGACCGTCGATCGCAATGATTAACTTCCTATGCTTCATCTGGAAAAGCACTGGAATTTTGCTTAACTCTGACCAAAAGCTGAAGAATCGCATGGGAGCGCCTCTGAACATCTGGAATCCGAAGCGCTCGCTTAAACTGATCCAAATTTCCCTCAAATCTTTCCAGGCTTGAAAGAATTGCCTGATTATTTGAAGAAAGTATATCTGTCCACAGCTCTGGATCTGATTTTGCCAATCTCACCATCGATTTAAAACTGGGGTTCAAGTATCTCAAAGATGAAGCAAGATTAAAAACTCGGCTCGTATCACGCGAGAGGAACTTCGAAAAAGCAAGCAAATGAGGCAAATGGCTCGCTTCGGCAACCCACGAATCGTGATAGTTTTGCGGCAAATATACCGGAGTGGCACCAACTCGTTTCCAAAATTTATAAACTTTCGCATTGCGCTTAGTCATAAAACATACTGACTCTTCAAAAAGATTTGGATCTGCGTGTTCAACACCTCGCTTTTCCGATCCTGCCATGGGATGGCACCCTATGAACTGACCAGGCGGTATTGAATGCTTGGCCGTTTGGCAGATAACGGATTTTGAGCTCCCCACATCAATAACCAATGCACGAGGGTCTATGAACCTACCGAGCATTTTTAGCTGCTCATTAATGGTGAAAATCCGAGAAGCCAATATAATTAGGTCCGCTCCTCGGATGCCACCTTTTAAATCTTTTGTCGCGGTGTCTATGACCCGCCGGCGCATAGCTTCCTTCAGCGTGCGATCGCTTCGGACAACGCCTATCACAAGCTTGGCGAGTCTCCTTTTTTTAATCGCCAACCCGAGCGAGCCACCTATAAGACCCACACCGATAATTGCGACTTTATTAAACAGGGGTTTTTTCATGTTTTTCTAACGCAGTTTATTTATTCTGCGAACGGGTGACGCCGAGTGGTGGGCGCCTGCACTCCGCTAGAGAATCTTGCGGGGTGCGGGCTACCACGAGGCGGCAGGACCCGTTCGCAGAATGCATTAAATGCTCCGGCCGACGGCTTTCGCGAGAACGCGCAGCTCGTCCATCAGGATCTCGAATTTGTGGGGCTTGAGGGCTTGTGGGCCGTCGCAGACAGCTTTTTCCGGCTCGTCGTGGACCTCGATCAAAAGCCCGTCCGCTCCAACCGCGATGGCGGCCTTCGATAACGGAGCAACATACTCCCAAACGCCTGAGCAGTGGGAGGGGTCAATGACGACCGGCAGGTGGCTCAATTTTTTGATCACGGGCACCGCGCTGATGTCGAGCGTGAAGCGCGTTGAATCTTCGAACGTTCTGATACCACGCTCGCAGAGGATGATATTGTGGTTGCCTTCCGCGAAAATGTATTCGGCGGACAGAAGAAAATCCT
>CAZBAY010000112.1:0-4920 GCA_964489945.1 uncultured Planctomycetia bacterium | reverse complement strand
CACCGGTCGCCTCACGGCACGAGCCGCCAGTTTTACAAGGCGATCCTGGGCGGCCGGGCGCGTTCGGAATTCAACAGCCTTGTGCGGGTGCCCGAGGGCGCGCAAAAGACAAATTCCAATCAGATGAGCCGCAATCTTCTTTTATCGGGCGAGGCCCAGGCCTACGCGCGCCCGCAGCTTCGGATCGACACGGACGACGTCGTCTGTGTCCACGGCGCGACGGTGGGCCAGCTTCAGAAAGACGAGCTTTTTTATCTCAGGAGCCGCGGCATCCCCGAGAAGGACGCGCGGTTCCTCATGACGTACGGTTTCGCGGAGGAGATCCTGGAGGAAATGCCAGAGGACCTGCGCCCGGTGTTGGAAGATTTTGTGCAGAATGAGTTGAAAGGGATGACAGGGTAAATGCTGACGATGCAGACTTTAGACGTTCAACGGATACGCAAAGATTTCCCGATGCTCACGACAAAGATGAACGGGAAGCCCCTGGTGTACCTCGATAACGCCGCGACGACGCAAAAGCCGAACTCCGTGATAGACCGGCTGAGCAACTTTTATAAAAACGAATACGCGACCGTGCGGCGGGGTGTTTACACGTTCAGTCAGGACGCGACGCGCGAATGCGATCTCGTTCGCGAGAAGGTCCGCAAATTTCTGAACGCGAGATCGTCCGATGAGATCATTTTCACGCGCGGCACGACGGAGGCGATCAATCTCGTCGCGACGGCCTACGGGAGAAAATTTTTGAAGGCGGGAGACGAGGTCATCATCTCCACGATCGAGCATCATTCCAATCTCGTGCCCTGGCAGCAGCTTTGCAAGGAGAAAGGCCTCACGCTCAAAGTAATCCCGGTGAATGACCGGGGGGAACTCGTTCTTGAGGAATTTCAAAAACTTTTGTCCGCGCGGACGTACCTTGTCGCCGTGACGCATATTTCCAATTCACTGGGGACGATCAATCCGATCCGTGAGATCATAAAAATGGCGCATCACGCCGGCGCGACGGTCTTGATCGACGGGGCGCAGGGCGCGCCGCACCTCAGAGTGGACGTCCAGGATCTCGATTGCGATTTTTACACTTTTTCCGGGCACAAGATCTACGGGCCGACGGGCATCGGAGTCCTCTACGGAAAGATGAAACACCTCGAGGCGATGGACCCCTATCATTATGGCGGGGACATGATCGAGATGGTGACGTTCGAGAAAACGACGTTCCAGAAGCCGCCGCACAAATTCGAAGCCGGCACGCCGCCCTTTTCGGAGATCATTGCGCTGGGGCCGGCGCTGGATTATATTAAAGGGATCGGGTTTGACGCGATCGGGCAGGCCGAACGGGAACTTTTGGAAGTCGCGACGGAAAAACTCTCCCAGATCCCGGGGCTCCGCATCATCGGCACCGCGGAAGAGAAGGCCAGCCTTATTTCATTTGTCATCGAAGGGATCCACCCACACGACATCGGAACGATCCTGGACCAGGAGGGGATCGCGGTGCGGGCGGGGCATCACTGCACCCAGCCCACGATGAAGCGTTTCGGAGTGCCGGCGACCGTGCGCGCGTCTTTCGCGTTTTATAATACAAAAGAAGAGATCGATAAATTGATCGATGGGCTTCAAAAAGTGTTGAAGGTATTTAAATGAAAACTGGTATGCCGGAAGTGAAGTTGGATGATCTGTACCAGGAGGTCATTCTGGATCATAACAAAAATCCGCGGAATTTTAAGAAGCTCGAGGACGCCAATCTTTACTCGCATGGTTTCAATCCGCTGTGCGGAGACGATTTTGAGCTTTATCTTAATGTGGACGAAGGGGGCACGATCAAAAAAGTAGGTTTCCAGGGGCATGGCTGCGCGATCTCAAAATCGAGCGCGTCGCTTATGACCGCGGCTATCGAGGGAAAGAATGTGAAAGAAGCGGGGGTCCTGAAGAATAATTTTGTTCATTTGCTGACGGATGACACTGTTTCTCAGGACGTGAAGGCAGGGGTTGGAAGGCTTCAGTTTTTTGAGGGTGTCCGGCAATTCCCGGTACGCGTGAAGTGCGCGACGCTGGCCTGGCACGCTCTGGAGGACGCGTTAAAAGACCTTAAGGAGAAAAAATGAGCACACACAAGATCGAGATCTGGGCGGAGATCACGCCGAACCCCCATACGCTTAAATTCAACGTGAGCACGGCGCTTCTGCCGACCGGCACGATCAATTTCACCGACAAAGAGCGCGCGAAGACCTCGCTTCTGGCTTCGGAGCTCTTCGCGATCGAGAATGTGCTCGGCGTGATGATAGGCCCGACCTTTGTGACAGTGACAAAGGCCCCCGCGGCCGACTGGCAGCCGATGGCGGAGCCGATCACGAAGAAAATTAAAGAACTTCTCGCGTCTGGGAAGGAGCTTTTTTCGCTCGGGGCCCAAACGGCGCACGCGACGGGCAACGAGAGCGAAGTCGAACAGCGGATCAAGGACATTTTGGATACTGAGATCCGTCCCGCCGTCGCGATGGACGGGGGCGATATCACGTTTTACAGCTATGAGAACGGGATCGTCACGCTTCATTTGCAGGGCGCCTGCAGTTCCTGCCCCAGCTCCATCATGACGCTCAAGATGGGCGTCGAGAACCGGCTGAAGCAGGCCATTCCGGAGATCAAAGAGGTCGTTCAGGTTTAAATCAATGGAAGAACTCCAAGTCCTCGAAAAAGCGAATACGAAGGAAGTCAAAGCGCGGCTCCGCGAGAAAGTTTTGCGCCTGAAAAAAGAGCGCAACGCCTACCTTGTGGCCCATAATTACCAGAATTATGAGGTGCAGGAAGTCGCCGACATCCTCGGGGATTCGCTCGCGCTTTCGAAGGCCGCGATCGGCACCGGAGCGGATATCATTGTCTTTTGCGGCGTGGATTTCATGGCGGAAAGCGCCAAGATCCTGAACCCCGAGAAGACGGTGATCCTGCCGGTGCGTGAAGCGGACTGCCCGATGGCGTTGATGGCCAACGGCGAGCGGCTCCGGGAGAAGAAAAAGGAATATCCCGACGCGGCCGTCGTCTGCTACGTCAATAGTTCCGCCGAGGTGAAAGCCGAAAGCGACATCGCCTGCACGTCGGCCAACGCGATCCAGATCGTGAAATCCCTCCCGCAGAAGCGCATCCTCTTTGTTCCTGACAAGAACCTGGGCCACTACGTCCAGCGTTTCTGCCCGGAGAAGGAGATCATCCTGTGGCAGGGGTTCTGCACGACGCATATCCGTGTCACCGCCGAGGACGTTTTGAGGACGAAAGAAAAATTCCCCGATGCGCCTTTCATCGCGCACCCCGAATGCCCGCCCGACGTGATCGATCTCACGGACCACGTTTGCTCGACGAGCGGTTTTTCCCCCTATATCGCGAAATCGAAAGCCGATACTTTTATCATCGGCACGGAAGTTGGCATGATCTTCAAATTGAAGAAAGACCATCCGACAAAGCGCTTTGTCATGCCGACCGAGCAATTTGTCTGCCAGACGATGAAAATGACGACACTCGGCTGGGTGGCCCATTCACTCGAAGTCCTCGAGCACAAGATCGAGATCCCCGAACCGATCCGCAAGCGCGCCGAGGTCACACTCCGCCGCATGATGGATGTCTCCAAAGACCATCCCAACGCCGTCATCGCGAGCTATTGATGACGACTGCCCAAATGACGCCGGTCAAACTGATCCCCAAGGAAGTTATTTTCGGCAATCCCGTCAAGGCGAGCCCCGAGATCTCTCCTGATGGCAAGCGGATCGCGTACCTTGCTCCCGTCAATAACGTCCTGAACGTCTGGGTCAGAACGATCGGCAAAGAAGATGACCGCGTGGTGACGAAAGATACGCTTCGCGGCGTCCGTTTTTACCTTTGGGCCAAGGACAACCGCCACATTTTGTACCTCCAGGACGCTTACGGCGACGAGAACTGGCGGCTTTATGGCGTTGACCTGCAGACAGGGGAGATAAAAGACTTCACGCCTTTTCAGCATATCCAGGCCCGCATATTAGATGTGAACAAACATTTTCCGAATGAGCTTTTGATCTCGATGAACGAGGAAAACCCGAACAGCCACGATGTGTATCACCTGGATCTCGTGACGGGGAAGCTTAAGCTCGCGGCAAAAAACCCCGGCAATATCGCCGATTGGGTGGCGGACGTGAATTTCAAGGTGCGCGCGGCTCTCGCGACCAAGCCCGACGCGGGTGTAGAGCTTTTGGTGCGTGAGAGCGAAACAGCCCCATGGAGGACTCTTGCTGCCTGGACCGCCGACGACAATATGGGCGTGGGCGCGGTTTCTTTTTCAAAAGACGGCCGGTCCATTTACCTGCGCGACTGCCGCGATTTCAACACAAGCCGCCTGGTTAAAATGGACATTGCGACGGGGAAGACGGAACCGATCGTCGAAGACCCCGATTACGACGTCACACAGGTCATTGTGAACCCCGATACCTATGAGATCCAGATGGTTTCATTTCTCAAGGCGCGAACTGAGTGGCAGATCCTTGACGAATCTATCCGCGACAATATTGACGCGATCTGCGCGCTTCATGAGGGAGATTTCTTTCTCGCCAGCCGTGATGATTCCGACAGGCATTGGCTCGTCGGTTTCAATGTCGATGACGGCCCGGTGGTCTATTACGCGTTTGACCGCGAGACGGAAAAAGGGGAATTTTTATTCGAGGCAAGGCCTGAACTGAAAAATTACGAGCTCGCGCCGATGAAGCCTGTGTCCTACACGTCGCGCGACGGTCTGACGATACACGGCTACCTCACTTTCCCGCCCGGGCACGAGAAAAAAAACCTTCCGATGGTGCTCAACGTCCACGGCGGCCCGTGGCACCGCGACGCGTGGGGGTATCACCCCGAGGCGCAGTGGATCGCGAACCGTGGCTATGCTTGCCTTCAAATCAATTACCGCGGCTCGACCGGCTA
>CAZBAY010000111.1:0-7432 GCA_964489945.1 uncultured Planctomycetia bacterium | reverse complement strand
ATCACCGGCACCAACGGCAAAACGACCTCCAGTTTTCTCATCGAGTATTTTCTTTCAAAGGAGGGTAGAAAGCCTGGCGTCATCGGCACTGTCAACACTCGTTTCGCCGGGAAAGAGATCCCCGCGGTTGAAACGACGCCGGGCCCCCTGAAGATCCAGCAGATCCTTTCTCAGATGGTGGAGGCGCGGTGTGATCACGCGGTGATGGAAGTCTCCTCGCACGCGCTGGACCAGAACCGCGTCGGCGGCATCAATTTCGAGGCGGCGCTTTTTACGAATCTCACTCAGGACCATCTGGATTACCATAAAACGCTCGAGGCTTATTTTGAGTGCAAATCTAAACTTTTTCTGGGGCTTTCACGCGAAAAGACCTCGGTTTTGAACATCGATGATCCTTGGGGTGTCAAACTAAGGGGCCGGGTCTCTTCCCGGACCCTGACCTACGCGATCGAGTGCGAAGCGGACCTGCGCGCGGAGAACGTCGTGTGGAAAGAAGGCCGCACTTTTTTTGACCTTCGCTGGCGCGGCAGCGCATTTCGTGTAGAATCGCCGCTCATTGGCCTTCACAATGTTTACAACGCGCTGGGAGCGCTCGGCATTCTGGCGAGCCTGGGTTTTGATGTCAAAAAATGCGCCGGACAGCTGAAGCACTTTACAGGTGTACCGGGGAGGCTTGAGTCCGTGAATGAAGGACAGAACTTTCACGTATTCGTCGATTACGCGCATACGCCCGATGGGTTGGAGAACGTATTGAAAAGCCTTGTCCCTTACAAAAAGAATAAATTGATCGCCGTCTTCGGCTGCGGAGGGGACCGCGACCGGGGCAAGCGTCCCCAGATGGCGCGTATCGCGGCGCAGCTCTCCGATCATGTTTTTGTCACGTCCGACAATCCGCGTTCTGAGGACCCCAAAGCGATCGCCCGTGAAGTGTGCGCGGGATTCCCGGCTGATTTTAAGGATTATACGGTCGCCGTTGACCGGAAGAAGGCGATCCGGCAGGCGCTTTTGTCGGCGCGCGAGGGCGATATTGTCCTCCTGGCCGGAAAAGGCCACGAAACGACACAGGTCGTGGGCGACCGGGTGATCGCTTTCAGCGACCGGGAAGAGGCCCGGAAGGTGTTGCATGGACATTAAGCTACGGGAAGTCGTTCAGGCGACGGGCGGCACTCCGCTGGGAAAATTTCATGAGGAGAGTGTGATCGGCGGGGTATCTACCGACAGCCGCTCGATTTCGCAAGACGAGCTTTTCTTCGCCCTCGAAGGCGAACGCTTCGATGGGCATGACTATATTAAGGAGGCCACGGAAAAGGGCGCCCGGCATTTTATTGTTTCTAAGCCTGTCCCTGCCGGGGCGGAGAACGGTAAGCCTGTAAATTTTATACGTGTCAAAGATACGCTGAAGGCCTACGGCGATCTCGCGAAATTCTACAGGGCCAAATTCAGGATCCCCGCGATCGCGATCACCGGAAGCTCGGGCAAGACGACGGTGAAAGAACTGACCGCGCATGTTCTGTCCGAACGTTTTCGGGTCCTGAGGAACCGCGGGACGGAGAACAATCTGGTCGGCGTTCCGAAAACTATTTTTGGTCTTGAAACGGCGCATGAAGCGCTGGTCCTCGAAATGGGGACGAATCACCCGGGGGAGATCGAGCGCCTCTCATCTATCATCGGCCCGCAGATCGGAATGGTGACGCAGATCGGACAGGCGCATCTGGAAGGACTGAAGAGCCGGGAAGGGATCCGCGACGAAAAGCTTTCCGTATTGAACCACATCGAGCGCGGGGGCCTGCTCATCCTGAACGGCGAAGACGCGATGCTTCGTGACGTGAAAAGCGGCGTTCACAAAATTCACCGTGTAGGTTTTTCAAAGGAAAGCGCCGATCTTTGGGCCGAGCGCATCTGGTGCCACGAAAAGGGGACCTCTTTTTACGTCGAAGGGGAGCTTTTCGAAAGCCCGCTGATCGGAAGGCACAATATCCTGAACGCACTCTACGCGATGCAGGCGGGAAAGGCGATGGGAATGGAAGCTGGAGACATCCGCAAAGGTCTCGCGTCGTTCAAAGCGGTGCCCGGCAGGCTTCAGTTCAAGAACGTGGATGGCATCCTCTTTTTGGACGATACCTACAACTCCAATCCCGAGTCGTTCCGCGCGTCGCTCGAGACGTTGAAGGAATTTAAAATAAGGGAGCGCAAGGGTGTCGTTTGCGGCGACATGCTGGAGCTCGGCGAGCAGTCGGAACGCCTTCACCGGGAGATCGGGGCTCTCGTCGCGGACTTCTTGTTCGATTTTGTCATCGCGGTGGGGCCCGCGTCAAAAGCGCTCGTCGACGAGGCTTTAAAGCACGGACTGAACGCCCAGAAGATCCATCATGTGAAGAACAGCAACGAGGCGGGAAAACTTTGCCGCGAGCTCGCGCAGGCTGGGGACATGGTCCTCGTGAAAGGTTCGCGGGGCATGAAGATGGAAAAGGTATTTGAATGCTTTATCACTTCCTCTACCCGCTAAGAGACTTTTTTTTCGGTTTCAACGTCTTCAAGTACATCACATTCCGCGCGGCGATGGCCTCGATCACGGCGTTCTTGCTGTGCCTCTTGATCGGCCCGCGTGTCATACGCTTTCTCCAGAATCTGGGGCTCAAACAGTCGATCGAGCGGGTGGGTTTTGAAAAGCTTTATACGGCGCATGAGGGCAAACAGAAGATCCCGACGATGGGAGGGCTGCTGATCGTCGGCGCGTTGTCGGTGTCGACGCTGCTCTGGGCGGATATCACGAACCGCTACATTCTTCTCTCTGTCTTCACGGTGATCTGGTTGGGCGCTGTCGGGTTCGTGGACGACTATCTGAAGCTCTCCAAAAAAAATTCCAAAGGGCTCACCGCCCTCAATAAATTTACCGGGCAGATGGCGCTGGGTATCGGGATGGGATTGTTCCTCTATTTTGATTCACCTGCCTGGAGGCAGATCAGCGTCCCGTTCGCGAAGGACTGGCTCATCACGCTCGGCCCTGTTTATATCCTTTTTGTGGCGGTCGTCATCGTGGGGACGTCGAACGCCGTGAATCTTACCGACGGGCTGGACGGGCTGGCGATCGGCTGCACGGCGATGATCGCGATGACCTACGGCATTTTCAGCTATGTCGTCGGCAACGCGAAGCTGGCGGATTATCTGCTCGTCCCTTTTATTCCGGGCGCCGGGGAGCTGGCGGTCTTTTGCGCGGCGCTCTTCGGGGCCGGCATGGGGTTCCTCTGGTTCAACTCGCATCCGGCGACTATTTTCATGGGGGACGTGGGTTCGCTGAGCATAGGCGGGGCGCTCGGGACCGTCGCGCTCTTCACGAAGAAGGAGCTTCTCCTTCTCATCGTTGGCGGCGTCTTCGTGCTGGAGGCCGTTTCCGTCATGCTTCAAGTGGCCAGTTACAAATTGCGCAAAAAACGCATCTTTCTCATGGCGCCTATCCACCATCACTTTCAGCTCAAGGGGATCTCCGAATCCAAGGTCGTCATACGTTTCTGGATCGCGTCCTTCATCCTCGCGTTGTGGGGCCTGTCGTCGCTCAAACTCCAATAATGAATTTAAAGAATAAGCAGATAACGGTCGTGGGTATTGGGCGTAGCGGTTTTGCGGCCGCGCGGCTTCTTTCCAAAAAAGGCGCGCGTGTTCTTGCGACGGACGGATCGCGGAAAGAGGAGGTTCTACGGAACGCCGGAGCTCTCGAGAAGCTCGGCGTGAGAACGGAAACCGGCGGGCACACCGCTCACTTCGTGGAAAAAAGCGTTCTGGTTGTGACGAGCCCGGGCGTGCCCAAAACCAGCCTTCCGCTGGCTCTCGCAAAGAAAAAGAAGATACCCGTTGTCAGCGAAATTGAGGCGGCGTCCTGGTTTTGCAGGGGAACCGTTGTTGGGATCACGGGATCGAATGGGAAAACCACGACGAGTCATCTGGTTAACCGGATCATCGCTTCGGAGGGGAAGAAAACGGTTCTTTGCGGCAATGTCGGCAGATCGTTCGCGGGAGAGCTTACCGGGATCAGTCCCAAAACCATCGTTGTCCTGGAGCTCAGCTCGTTCCAGCTGGAGGACAGCCCGACGTTCAGGCCCAAGGTCGCCGTTGTTCTCAATATCAGCCGCAATCACATGGACCGGCACGGAAATTTCTCAAGCTACGTTTCCGCGAAAGAGAAGATCTTTAAAAATCAGCGGAAGGGGGATCTTCTGATCTTGAATTATGACGATGTCATTGTACGAAAAATGGCACGCAAGTCTCGTGCCAAGGTTATTTTTTTTAGCAAGCAGCCGCTCGCGAAAGGCGTTTTTTGTTGCGGAGGAAAGATCATCGCGAAACCGTTTGGAAAAGAGGTATTCGTGCTTGAGACAAAAAATTTCAAGCTTTTGGGGGAGCACAACCTCGAGAATATCCTGGCGTCAGTCGCCGCGGCGGCCGTGCTGAAGGTCGCGCCGGAGAAAATTCAAAAGGCGTTGAATGGTTTCCGTACACTCGAGCACCGCATTGAGCCGCTCGGAGCCATCCGGGGGGTCAAATTTTTTAACGATTCTAAATCTACGACCGTGGAGAGTACGCGCGCGGCGATCTCCTCGATGCCCGGACCGGTCGTTCTGGTCGCCGGGGGCCGGGACAAGGGAGCGGATTTTTCCAAGATCGAGCCGTTTTTAGTGAGCCGGCTCAAGAACGCGGTTCTGTACGGCGAAGCCAGGGAGACGATGTCGCGGTCTTGGAAGGTGTTCCGGCGCTTCGGGACGGAGGAAAAATTCGCGGACGCGGTCCGTCAGGCGTTCCGCCGCGCGGCGCCGGGAGACTGTGTGCTTCTTTCACCGATGTGCGCGAGCTTTGACCAGTTCCGTTCCTTTGAGGAGCGGGGGGCTGCTTTCAAGAAGATTTTCGAAGAATTGAGGAAACATGGAACCACTTCGTAAGGCAAGGTCGCTGCTTTTAGGGTCGGCCGTGATCCTGATAGGACTTGGCGTCGTGATGATCTACAGCGCCAGCGCCATTTACGCCTTCGAGAAGATGAAGGACAGCCTGTTCTTCATCAAGCGTCACCTGGTTTATCTGGCGATCGGCGGCGCGTTGACGTGGTTTGCCATGACCGTCGACACCCAGGCAATGCGCAAGCACGCGAGGACGCTGCTTCTCATTTCGCTGGCGCTTCTCGTGCTGGTGCTCATCCCGCATGTCGGGCACGCGACCGGCGGCGCGCGCCGGTGGTTCAAATTTTTCGGGTTCAGCTTCCAGCCTTCGGAGTTCCTCAAGATCATCATGATCTTTTACATGGCGGATTTTCTGGACCGCCGCAAGTCAGATCTTTCAGACATCAAGCGGACGGTCCTACCGGCGCTTTTTGTGTTGGGCCTGGCAGCCGGCTTGATATTTTTACAGCCAGACCTCGGTACGGCGGTGACGATCGCGGTCGTGGCGTTCATCCTTTTCTTCGCGGCCGGATTTAAGATCACGTATCTCTTGGCGGTCATTTTGCCGGCCATTCCGGCCCTCTTGTACGCGATGCTCTCCAAACCGTACCGGCGAAAGCGGATCCTGGCGTTCTTCCATCCCTGGGATGACCCGAGGGGCGTGGGATTCCAGATCATCCAGTCGTTCCTGGCGCTGGGTTCCGGGGGTATCTTCGGGGTGGGGCTGGGACGCTCACAGCAGAAGCTTTTTTATCTGCCCGAGTCGCATACGGATTTTATTTTCTCGATCATCGGGGAAGAACTCGGCTTCCTTGGAGCCGGAGCGGTCGTGCTTTTGTTCATCGTGTTCGTTTTCGCGGGGATGGTCATTGTTTTCCGGACCCGGAGCCATTTTTCGCAGCTTCTTGGGCTGGGTCTGGTCTCTCTGATCGGACTCGAGGCTGTCATCAATATTGGCGTGAGCATCGGCGCGCTGCCCACGAAAGGATTGTCCCTTCCTTTTATCAGCTACGGGGGATCGGCGCTTTTGGCCAATATGATGGCGCTGGGGCTCCTCATTAATATTTCCAAAGACATTCCCGCGCAGGAGGGGGCATGAAGATCCTCCTTGCCTGCGGGGGAACGGGAGGCCATATTTTTCCCGCCATCAGCGTGGCCGAAGAGCTGAAGCGCCGTGATCCGGGCGCCGAGATCCTCTACGTTTGCGGAAAGAAAGACATCGAGAACGCGATCTTCAAGGTCGTGAGGGAAGAGAAAGTCCTCTCGGTGACGAGCGCTCCGTTCGTCGGGCGTTCGTCTTTGTGGAACCCCATTTTTTTGGTAAAATTGTTCCTGGGATCCTGCCAAAGTGCCGGGATCTTGCTCCGGGAAAGGCCGGGGGTCGTCGTCGGTTTCGGCGGCTACTTTTCATTCCCGGTGATCCTCATGGCGAAGCTTTTCGGGATCCCAACGCTCGTGCATGAGCAGAATGTGGTCCCTGGAGTGGCAAATCAATTCCTCTCCCGGTATGTCGACGGCGTGGCGCTGAGCTTCGAGGAGACGGGACGCTATCTGCCGCGCGCGAAGCGGATCAGTACGACGGGTAACCCGATACGTTCGGCGATCGAGCGCGACACAAGAGCGGAGGCGCTCCGCTTCTTTGGTTTTTCGCCCGAAAAGACAACGGTCCTCGTGGTCGGCGGTAGCCAGGGCGCTGAGTCGATCAATACGTTTTTTTTAGAAGCGCTTCCGCTTCTGCCGGCGGAAGCAAAGGCAAAACTTCAGGTTCTGCATTTGTGCGGCCGGATGTCCCCGGAGGAGCCGGAGGCTGTTCTGAGGCGGGAGGGGATCTCCGGAAAAGTTTACTCCTTTTTTGAGCGGATGGACCTGGCTTATGGCGCGAGCCATTTCGCGGTGGGGCGAGCGGGCGCGACTTTTTTGGCGGAGGCCGCGGCGAAGGACTTGCCGGCGATCCTTATTCCTTATCCCTACGGGAGCGGGCATCAACGGGTGAACGCGCAGGCCTTCGCCCGTACGCGGCGCGCGGCCGTGGTTGAGCAAGGGGACCTTACGGCGGAAAAGCTCGCGGGGCTTTTGATGGAATATATGAACGGGGAGACAGGAAAGAGGAAAGCGGAAAGAGGGGCGGCGTCCCTCAACGGCGCGAAGAACTCGAGAATTTTATTGGCGGATCTTATCGAGGAGTCACTTTCAGGAAAATGATTTCACCTCAGACAGTTCATCTCATAGGGATCGGCGGCATCGGCATGAGCGGGCTTGCCTGGATGTATCTTGCCCAGGGCTGGCGGGTCCAGGGGAGCGATCTCAAAAAGAACGACGTGCTGAAAGAGCTTGAGAAAGCGGGCGCTAAAGTGCTGATCGGGCACGACGCCGCGCATGTCAACGGCTCGACGCTCGTCGTGTATTCGTCCTCGATCCCAGAAACGCATCCTGAGCGGCTCGAGGCGGTACGGAAGAGCGTTCCGGTGATCCGATAACGGTCATCGTCAATTGGCCGGCCCTTCTAA
>CAZBAY010000110.1:0-7586 GCA_964489945.1 uncultured Planctomycetia bacterium | reverse complement strand
CCTCCCTGTAGGCGGGAATAACCACACTTACATGCATGCTTGTTTCACCCCTCCCCTTTTTTCTGGCTATGCGATCACTCCGATTTTTGAAATCGGATCGGCCTAAAAATATAAAGGTCGGGCCCCCTCACCCGCCCCTCCCGGCCCACGCGCAACTTCATGGATGGACTCCCGCTCTTGATCCAATGCACCAATTGATACCGCTCGGCAATGTGCTTAAAAACCGATTCCGACGACGGGGGCGTGGCTCCGGGAGTACCATTGACAACGATGTAATCGAAAGCTGTCAAAAAATCATCCCCCTGAAGACGCGCTTTTCGAAAATAATCATCCGGGATCACAGGCGTGGCCGCATATTCCGGTTCAACAAGCGTGTTGAGGCGTAAAAATTTCGCGGGCCATCTATATCTTTCAATAATAATGGCGTTCAAAGGGTAAAGCGCGGGGGCGGAGGTCAATCTGCTTATGACCGCGACGGATTGTCCTTTTCCCACGTGGGCTTCGATCCATTCAGCCGCAAGATTTCGTGAATCCGGAAGCGTTAAATCTCTGTCATAGCAATAGACCCGAAGCGCGGAGGGCATTGCCAAGAAAACCGCCAGCACCGCGCTCAAAAGTACCCTATTTTTCCGTGTCAGTCGGTCAACCAGGTCCGACAGGAACAACGCGGCAAGCAAGGCGATGAAAGGAGTGAGCGGCAGCATGTACCGGGGAAACACCAGGTAACCGTGCCCCATGTAAAAATAGACCGTCATGACAAAACTAAGCAAGATTAAGAACACACCCCCATTTTTTTTATTCAAACTACCAAAACCGGCCAGTGACGCCAAGAGAACCGGCCAGCCGACCCCCCTACCCAGCGTGTCACGAAAATGCCTCCATAATCCCCCGCCTCGGACGTTAGCGAAATCAGCATGATTGGCTTGAACATGCAGTTCCCACTTTAAACCCTTTACGAGATGGCCAAAATCCAGCAGGCAATACGGGGAGGTGAGAAGAAAAAAGCCGGGCATGAAAAAAAGCCCGCATAAAAACTTGGCATTCAAACTCGCGACACTTCGGCCTTCGATCCTGCACCGTAAGAGATGCGCCACGATAAAGGGAACGGCCATCAGCGCTCCGACCCATTTTGTAGAAGCCGCTAAACCGATAAACATACCGGCCAAGAGATAGTCCTTCCACCGGCCTTTGCGGTAAAGCCTCAAAACAAAATAAAAAGCGAGACTGCAAAAGAAAGTGACCGGGACGTCGCTCACACCAAAGTGAGAATATTGGACATGAAGGTAGCTTAAGGAAAAAAGGAACGCCGCCACAAGCCCAATTCGCTTTTCCCCGAGGGCCTTTCCGATCCGGTAAACGACAAGGATGGTCGCGATGGCCATCGTCGCCGACAGGATCCTGTCGATCAAGATAAGCTCCGAAGGATTCATGGCGATGCTTGTCTTGAAGGCCTCTAGGGACCCGCCGAAAACAAAAGTGACCCGGAAACCCGCGTAAAGGGCGTAAACAAGGGCTAGCAAATACTTATAAAAAGACGGGTAAATAAAAAAATGCGGGTTGAGATCACCCGTCATTACCATGCGAATGGCCCTTATCCAAAAGACCTCCTCATCGGGACGCACCGCCGGGACAGCCACGAAACCTTCTTTTCCAAGCAAGAGACCAAAATCTAACCCATAAAACCGGGCCGTCGCCCCCAAAAGAAGAATGAAAAAGAGCAAAAAACGATGACCAGCCTTCAAGCTAAAATTCTCTCAACCTGCGCCGACGAAAAATCCGACGACCCAGATCGAGGCGCCGCCCGCGAGGGCCGCGAGCACGGTGGACCGGGGGTGATGTTTGATCACTTCGCTGAAAAGGGCATGAACGACAAGAAAAATGAACCCTCCCCCGACATGGCCCAGCACATACCCCATCCACCGCGTGGCATCGGGCGCGAGCGTCAAGAGGCCCACAAGCCCGCCGGTGATCGTCGTCGCGCCTTCCAACAGCACCGCGATCCCGAACGCCTTCCGGCGGCTCATCCCCGAGCCCCGGGCGACAAGCGTCAGCGCCATTCCCTCCGGAAGCTTGTGATAGACAACGGCCAAAAGCACGAGAGAGCCTATCTGCGACATCGTGAAATAGCCGCTGTAGATCGCGAGGCCGTCCATGAAACTGTGAACGCCGAGCGCCACCATCATCGATAGCGTGATCGCTTTGAAATTCACCTCGGTGTGCGTCGCCGCGCAAGCCGGGCAGATGTGGAAAATGAACTTCGTGATCGCAAAGAAAAGAAGATACCCCGACAAAATACTGACAATGCCCGCCTGGCGGCCGACCATTTCGATCGTCTCGGGAATGATCTCAAAAAGCGCCACCGCCAAAAGCGCGCCCGCCGCGAAAGAAATGAGGATACAGAGAGACCGGTGGCTGACCTGCTTTAGACGCACGGCAATAAGGGCGCCGATGGCGGCCATCGAGACCGCCAAAAGCTCCCTCAGAAGAACAAATTGCCAGACGCTGAGATCGGGATTAGACAAAAAAAGGGCTTTCTTTAGGAAAACTTGATCCTAAAAATAGGAGATTGTTTAGAGAAGCTGAAAAACTAGGATCTTCTTGCTCTGACAACCCGCTCGGCACGAAGCCAATCTTCTTGGTCGTGGCCGTTCTGATAGCCGCGGTCAACGAAGAACTGATAAGCGAGCTTGCCGATCTCTTCCTGCAGGCTTTGGTTTGCGTTTGCGGGTATTCTACGGGACGTTTCTCTGGCTTGTCCCAGTGCGATTTTAGCCATGGCCTTCCTCCTTGTGGAAACGATTCTATTGTTACAAAACAGCCCCTGATAAATCAAGGGTTTTTATCACATTCTCAAAATGGGACTCAAGCTTCTTTTCGATATGCTTGAAGTCGGTTTCCGTGTAAAGGAGCTCTGACGCTTCTCCGATCACGGCAAAATACAAGACTCCCTTCCGTGGAAACTCGCCGTAGAGCTTCCCGAAAACCAGAGCGTACAAAGCCAGCTGAAATTCATACTCGCGGGCAAGCGTCTCCTTCTGAGAAGGCGTCAAACGGTTCGTTTTGTAATCGAGCACCACCCATTCCCCCGCTTCCGTCTCGAACACGAGATCCATCTGCCCTTTCAGCACGCCATACCGGGTCTTGTAAACAAAAGGAAGTTCCGCGTAGGAACGTCTGGATCTCCGGATCGCGCTTCCCCACGCCCCTTTCCAAAAAACGCTCAGGCTTTCCAGCATTTCGCGCCGCTCCTTTTCACTGAGCGGCTTCATCCAGGCTTTGACAAATGAGGTCAGGACGAATTTCTTGGGCTTGGCCGAAACCAGGTATTCCATGACGCGGTGGAAGATCTGGCCGTATTCATTCCTGGGCGTGCGCTCCTCGTCTTCAGCGTCCTCCGGCAGAATGTTTTCCTCGCTGATAACCCGCCGCTCCTCCGCGCCCTTGCTCGACGCGAGCAAAAGATCCGTGACGGTGAGATCGAGGGTCTCCGTGTACCCGCGCTCGACGGGCAGAAGCGCGCTCTTGAACCGGGCAGCGGCCTCGGGATCGGATTTCCATCCGAGTCGCTTGAGGTCCGCGGCCTTCAAAGGCGCTCCCTCGAGCAGCGCCGTCCGGACCGCGGGATCATCAGCGAGTCTGGGCTTTTGCGGAAGCGCCCGGCTTTCCGCCGGCGTCTGATTCAAAAGACGCACGGTGACGCCGTTAAATGTGGCGGCCTCGCCTTGCGGAAGTCCCTCTTCGCCAAAAACCCGCGAAGCTACCTTCTCCATCCAGGAACCCGCGTTTTCCTTTCCGTCGCGCCGGGCGGGCTTCAGGGCCCCGGATAGAATAAGCCGTTCTTTCGCCCGTGTCATCGCCACGTAAAGCAATCTGTCCTCCTCTTCCGCCGCGGCGGCCTTGCGCTTTTGAGCGATCGCGCGGAACGCGGAGTCTTCGACCGATTCAGGGAGCGCGGGATCCTTGACCTTCATGCCGATGCCGTATTCCGTATCGGCCAGAAAAGCGTCCCGCAAATTTTGCTCGGTCTTTCCCCCCATATCGGCGACAACGACGCAGGGAAATTCCAGGCCCTTGGCTTTGTGGATCGTGAAAAGTTTCACCGAATCGGATCCCTCGCTTTGCACGGCGGCCTCCGCCTCGACCGCCTCAGCCTCGGACAGGCTTTTCACAAAAGAAAGAAAATCATCCGCCGACGAGATCCCCTTTTCCTCCAGAGAGCGCGCCATGTCCGAAAGTTTGCGAGCGTTCGCGAGCATCTGCTTTCCGCCCGGCTGCGTCAGAAGCGCCGCCTCATAATGCGTCGCCGCCAAAAGTTCCTGGATGATCGCGGAAACGGCGAGACGGTTCTTCCGCCCTCTCATTCCGCTCAGAAGCGCGTGGAATCTCTCAAGCTTTGCCCGGTCCTCACCGGCGAGTTCCTTGATCCCGCCAAGCGACCGGAACGCTTCCCAAAGAGGCGTTTCGCCGTCCTCTTTTTTAACGGCGCGCGCGAGCCACACGAGCGCGTCATCGGAAATCCTCACGAGCGGCGAACGTAGCACGCCCGCGAGCGGAATGTCCTGCCGGGGATCCTGAAGAAGCTTCAGGAAGTTCAGGATATCCAACACCTCCTGCTTTTCATAAAAACCCTTTCCTTTCACCACGTAGGTCGGGATGCCCGCTTCCAGGAACGCCTTCTCGTAGAAACGCATCGGTTCGGTACGGCGGAAAAGCACGGCGATATCGCCAAAACTCGCCTCGCCGGAATCCGCCAGCTCACGCAGGCGGCGCGCGAGCCGCGCGGCTTCTTCGACGCGCGCGCCCTCGAGCTTTTTCTCATCGCCTTCCTTGACGACGCACAGCATCTCGACCGGAGACCGCAAAGGTTTTGGGAACTTTTTTTTGGCCGAGAGCGGGCGAAAACGGTCCCCGGGGAAAAGCCCCTTGAACACGCCGTTCACGAACGCCAGGATCTCTTCGCGGGAGCGGTAATTATCGCTCAGGACGATCTCTTCAAAAGCGCCGTTTTTCCCGGCCGCGCTCAAGCTTTCAAAAATGCCGGGAGCGGCGTGCCGGAAACCGTAGATCGACTGCTGGGCATCACCGACGGCAAAAAAATTGTCCGGCCGCCTCAGGAGGTCGATGATCTTGCTCTGGAGGGCGCTCGTGTCCTGGAATTCGTCGACAAGGATGTGAGAAAAGGAACCGACGAGACGACGGCGCACGGCTTGTTTGTCCGGCGAGACCCCCGAAAGAAGCTTCCACGTCAAAAAGAGCAGGTCCTCAAAATCGTAAGCGGCGAGCCTTTGTTTCTCGGCGTCATAGGCTTCGTGGAATCGGCGGCAGCAGGCGGCGAACTCCCGTTTGAAAGGGGCCGCGAGCCGGTCCGCTTCACCGGAAAGCCATTCTTCAAATAAAACTTCCAGTTCGATGAGGTCCTCCCGGGCGGCGCCCTGCTTGCGGGGTTTCCGTTTCCAAAGCTCCCGGTAAAGCCGGATCGCTTCCCACCCGCCGCAGGCCGCCTTTTCGGCCCATTCCGGCACACCGGCCGCCCATTCCTTTAATTTAGGAAGCGTGCTCGACGTTTTTGCGTCCGTGCGCCGGAGGATCTCACGGGCCTTTTGCGCGATCTTGGTTCTTGCGCGCCCGGTACCCGCCGCGCCCGTTCCGTACCGGAGCAGCGCCTCCTCTTCGCCGAGCGCGCGGCCGAGATCATAGAAGCGCTTGATCGCCCCGCGCAACGCGTCCTCGCCATGGTCCGCCAGGAGCGCGATCCACGACTCGTTCGAGGATTCTTCCTCGAACAATCGGTCGAGGACCCTATCCGCGAGAATATCGGCTTCCCCCTCCGCCAGCACGCGGAAAACGGGGTCCACGCCCGCCTCGATCGGATTTTCGCGAAGGATCTTCGCGCAGAAACTGTGGATCGTGCTGATCACCGCGCTCTCGAGCTTCCGCCGCAGATCGTCCAGCCCGCGCTCGCGGCAGGCTTCGACGAGGCGTGTTTTCATCTGATTGGCCGCCTTATCGGTGAACGTGATCGCGAGGATCTCTTCCGGCCGCGCCTTCTTGTGGGTGATCGCGTGAAGAAAGCGCTCGACGAGGATCGTGGTTTTTCCGGAGCCCGCGCCGGCTTTCACGCAGATATTTTTTCCAAAATGCTCGATCGCCGCGCGCTGTTCCTTTGTGAATGTTCTTTCCAGGGAGACCCGGCTCACGTTTGATCTCCCTCGTAGATAAGCCGCCACTTTTCAAACCGGCAGACGGGGCTGAACGCGCAATGCTCACAGTTCTTGGACTTCACTTTAATATCGGCGTCCCGCATCCGCCCGACATACGACCTGACACGTGCCTCCGCTTCGTCGAGGATCGCCCTCCGTTCCTCTTCCGATGCCGGACGAAGCGGCTCCTTGGTAGCGGTCTGGAGAAGCTGCAGCTCACCCCCCTCAACCTCAAGCCCCAGGAGTTTTTCAACCGCTAGAAAATAAAGCGGCAATTGAAGTTCGATCCCCTTCTCGAGCCTCTCGCGAATGCTCATCGACCGCTTCGACAGCTTATAGTCAACGACAATGGCCCTGTGCCGGTCCTTTGCCACGTCGATCCGGTCAATTCGTCCCCTGACGCGAATTCCGCCCTCGCCGCTGATCTCAAGCGCCGGTTTCCCCTCAAGCCCGAAGACCCACTCAAAGTAAGCGGGCTCGAATTCCCGCTCCCCGGTAATTTCCGATTCACGCTCGAGGTATAGGCTAAGCGTCCGCCGCATCGACTCCCGGTAAGCTTTCCGGCGGTAAAGGGGCTCGTGCCGGAACGTTTGATCCTTATCCATGACTTCGTCCAGTTTCCCAAGCAAGAGCTCCCTTGCGGTCCCGGACTTTTTCCAAAAATCCGGATCGGCGCGCTTCGATGCCGGGAGCGCCTTGTAAAATTCCTCGAGCGTCTTGTGCAACACATTGCCCTTGTCCAGGAACTCGCGCCCCTCAAGCGGTTCCTTGAGTTTCAGGACCTGGCCTGCGAAATGCTTGAAAGCGCAGGTCGCGAACGTCTCCAGGCGCGTCGGACTGAACACCGCCTTCTCGGAGTTGAAAACACGGCGCGCGGCGGCGCTTTGGATCGCCGCCCGGCCGGCCGTGTATCCCCAATCGGCGATCTCATGGAAAAACGGTTTTCCCGCCCATTCCTTCAAAAGCTCAGGATAAACGGAAGGCGTCCCGCCCGAAAAAAGATCCAGGGCCAGGCCCAGCGCCGCCTCTTCCTCGATGACCCACTCCCCCGGCGGCGGCACCAGGTCCCCGAGTTTTTTGGTCATAGGTAGAAGCGCCGGGAAAATTTTCCGCACCTCTTCGACGAAAAAGGAAGGCAGGGCCGGTCGGCCTTCCGCGTCGTATAAAGGGTAAGTCAAATAAAGTTTTTCTTTGGCGCGCGTGACTCCCATGTAGAAAAAATAACGCTCACCGGCGAAGCATTAGTTGGTCAAATCGAAGATTCCAAATCCGCAGTAGAAACAGTTGAAGGAGATCACAAGGAAGAGGTAGCGTTTGTTAATATAAAAAAAGGTTCAACTCTAGACACGCGTCAGCTCAACAAGCAAGGAACTCAAGGATTTAATT
>CAZBAY010000109.1:0-1509 GCA_964489945.1 uncultured Planctomycetia bacterium | reverse complement strand
TTCTGCACGATCGATCCCAACGTCGGCATCGTCGCGGTGCCGGACAAACGTCTCGATATTCTCACCGCGATCGTCCCGACCAAAAAAGTCGTGCCGACCTCCATCGAGATCGTCGACATCGCCGGGATCGTCAAGGGCGCGAGCCAGGGAGAGGGCCTGGGCAATCAATTCCTAAGCCATATCGCCGAAGTGGACGCGATCATCGAGGTCGTGCGCTGTTTTGAGTCGAAGGACATCGTGCATGTGAGCGGCAGCGTGGACCCCTTGCGGGACATTGAGGTGATCCGCACTGAGCTCATCCTTAAGGATCTCGAGGTCCTCGCCAAACACAAAACGCGCGTAGAAAAGCTCGCGAAAAGCGGGGATAAAAAAGCGCCCTTGATCATGCCGCTTTTGGAGCGCTATGAAAAAGCGTTCAACGCGGTCCAGTCGGCCCGACAGGTGGCGGTGACCGCTGACGAGCGCGCTCTTTTAAAAGAGATCCATTTCATGACCGCCAAGCCTGTTCTTTACGCGGCCAACGTCGCCGACGATGAGCTGGGCAAGCCCGATTCGCCGCATGTCGCGGCCGTCCGCAAGCACGCGGCGGCGGAAGGCTCGGCGATGATCACGATCTCAGGCAAGGTCGAGGAAGAAATTTCGCGCCTTGAGCCCGCCGAGCGTGAAGAGTTCCTTAAAGCGATGGGGCTTGAGGAATCGGGGCTCGATAAACTGGCGAAAGAAGGGCATAAGCTTCTGGCGCTCATCACCTTTTTTACCGTCGGTGAGACCGAGAACCGCGCCTGGACCGCCGAAAAAGACGCCCGCGCGCCGCAGGCGGCCGGCAAGATCCACTCCGATTTTGAGAAAGGGTTTATCCGCGCCGAGGTGGTCTCGTACGACGATTTTGTGAAGTACAAGGGGGAGAGCGGCGCCCGCGAGGCCGGCCGTTTCCGCCTTGAAGGCAAAGAATACGTCGTGCAGGACGGCGACATCATGCATTTTCGATTTAGTGTATAATTGGAACTAGTTTAAAAAGGAGACACGATGCCCTACGACAGCAGTCTGGATAAACAGCTTTTCACGAAGTCTTGGGAAAGCGAAGGCACGAAGATCAACGTGAGCGTCTATTCCTATAACAACGGCCCCAAGAAACTTCAGATCGGAAGGGAGAACCTGACCGCTGACGGCGAGTCGCGCTTCGCCAAGCTCGGCCGTCTCACGAAGGAAGAACTCGAGGCGATCCTGCCGCATTTACAGGAAGCAATAAAACACCTTTAAACAGGAGGGTTCATGGTCCAGAATTTCGGTCGCGACAAGAGAAGAATTGAAGAACTGAAGAAGAAGAGGCGCGAAGAGAAACAATTGAAGAAGCTGAACAAGGGTTCGGTGGAAGTTCCGCCAGCCTCACCAACCGCGCCGCTCCCGTCTCCCGCGGAAGAGGGATCAGCTCCGAGTGGGTGAAGCTGTTCCGGTCATAAGCTTCTCGAGAGCCTCGGGGAGCTCACTCTTAAAAGTTTTGAGTTCGTC